>JBAIYI010000067.1:0-3045 GCA_037915955.1 Terriglobales bacterium | reverse complement strand
TGTGAACCGGTGGATTTCACCCCTGTTTGGCTCATGCGCCAGGCCGGCCGCTACATGGCCGAATATCGGGCCGTACGCAAAAATCATTCCATTCTGGAAATTTGCAAGACTCCGGAGATCGCCGCAGACGTGACCATTACCGCCGCTGAGCGGCTGGACGTTGACGCGGCGATTATTTTCGCCGATCTGCTCCTGCCTCTTGAAGTGATGGGCCTGCCGTTCCGGTTTGAAGCCGGGGAAGGCCCCGTCATTGAGCGCCCGGTGCGAACTCCCGAGCATGTGAACGCGCTAGTCACCAATCGCGCCGCTGAACTCGGCTATGTTTCTGAATCTATCGGCAAAGTGGTGAAGCATTTCGGCACGAAGCTGCCGGTCATTGGCTTCTGCGGAGCGCCGTTCACGTTGGCCAGTTACATGATTGAAGGCGGCGGCTCGCGCAATTACGTCCACACCAAGAAGATGATGTACACCCAGCCTGCGGCGTGGCAGCAGCTCATGAGCAAGCTGGTGGACGTGCTGGCGTCGTACTCGGCTGACCAGGTCAAAGCTGGCGCAGACGCGCTGCAGATCTTCGATAGTTGGGTGGGCTGCCTTAGTGTGGAGGACTATCGCCAGCATGTTCTGCCGTTTGCCACGGATCTGGTTCGCCGCCTGCAGAAGACCGGAGTGCCCATCATTTATTTCGGAACTGATTCCGCCACGTTGCTGCCTTCCATGCAGGAGACCGGCGCCGACGTGATCGGCATTGACTGGCGCATCCCCATGGACCAGGCATGGAAGAGCCTGAACTTCAAAGGCGCAGTGCAGGGCAACATGGACCCTGTTCTGCTTTTTGCCGGGCAGGACGAAATTCGCAAACGGACTGACGCGATCCTGCGCCAGGTGGGCGGACGTCCGGGACACATCTTCAATCTGGGCCATGGCATTCTCCCGGAGACGCCCGTAGAGAATGTCCAGGCGCTGGTGAACTTTGTCCGTGAACTCAGCGCGAAATATGCTTCCGCAGGAGCTGCGCGATGAGCTCGAAAGCAGCGGTGCTGTTGCTGGCGCACGGCAGTCCGGACTCGCCGGATGAGATCCCCGAGTTCATGCGCTACATCACCGGTGGCAGGCCGGTGCCGGATGTGGTGATTGAAGAGGTGAAGCACCGCTACTCACTGATCGGCAAGTCTCCGCTGACCGAAATCACAAAAGCGCAGGCAGAAGGCGTGCGCAAGCAGCTTTCTGTTCCGGTCTATCTCGGCATGCGTAACTGGCGGCCCTTCATCGCAGACGCGGTGCGTGAAATGATGAGTGCCGGAGCAGAACAGGTGGTTGCCATCTGTCTTGCGCCGCATAACTCTTCCACCAGCACCGGCCTCTATCGCAAGGCACTCATGGCGGAGATGAAGCCGGAAATCCAGGTCCAATTTGTGGAAGCCTGGCATGAGAATCCATTGCTGATCCAGGCTTACGCGGAAAAGCTTGCTCCGGTCTGGAAAAAGGCAGGTGATGAACTTGGCCAGCCTGCGCCGGTGATCTTTACCGCTCACAGCGTGCCCATGCGCACCATCCAGGCGGGCGATCCTTACGAGGAGCAGACCCGTGAGACGGCGAAGCTCGTAGGAGAGAAAGTCGCCGGGCTAAGCGAGGACCTTCGGCATTTTGCTTTTCAGAGCCAGGGCATGTCCGGCGGGCCGTGGCTCGGGCCCACGGTTGAGAGCGCGATTCTCGAAGCCAAACGTCAGGGCCACAAAGGTGTCGTGATCGCGCCGATTGGGTTTGTGTGCGACCACGTGGAAGTGCTCTATGACGTGGACGTAGGCTTCAAACAGTTCGCGGCCGAGCAGGGCATGAAGCTGTGGCGGCCGGAATCTCTCAACACCTCGCCCACGTTTATTTCCGCTCTGGCGCAACTGGCGAACAGCCGGTTGCAGGTGGCTTCAGGAGCCGTGTCATAACGCATGCGCCGTGTAGCCATCATCGGCGGCGGGATTGCGGGACTGAGCGCGGCATTCTATCTGGAGCGTGCGCGCCGTGGCGAAGCGCGCGTTGACTGGGCGCTGTTTGAAAAGTCTGACCGGCTTGGCGGGGTGATCCGCACCGAACTCCGCGATGGTTACGTTCTGGAAGCAGGCCCTGATTCTTTTCTCACCATGAAGCCTGACGGCGCGCAATTCTGCCGCGATCTCGGCATTGGCGATCAGCTCATACCTTCCAATGACGCGGAGCGCAAGACCTACATCGTAGTAAAAGGCCGGATGATCCCCATTCCCGACGGCCTCGAATTCATGGTTCCCACCCGCGTTTTACCCATGGTTACCACCCCGCTGTTTTCCTTCGCCACGAAACTGCGTATGGCAAGCGAGCTGTTCGCGCCGGCCGGAAATCATCGGGAAGATGAATCAGTCGCCGACTTTGTGCGGCGGCACTTCGGGCAGGAGATGGTGGACCGCGTCGCCGAACCGCTGCTCGCGGGAGTTTATGGCGGCAATGCCGACAAAATGAGCGTGCGCGCGGTGCTGCCTCGTTTCGCCGAAATGGAGCGCGAAAGCGGCAGCCTTGTTCGGGCAAGCCTCAAGGCCCGAAAGGCGCGGACGAAGTCGCCGTCAGCAAAGCCGGCGCCGCTCTTTACCTCGCTGAAAAATGGTGTGCAGCAGATGGTGGATGCCGCTTTGGCGCAATTGCCGCCGGATCATCTGCATCTTGGAACGCAGGTGACTGCGCTCAAGCCGGTGGGTGACGACTGGGAGATTCAATATGGCGGCCGCACCGAACGGTTCCAGGCCGTCATTCTCGCCACGCCGGCGCCTGCTGCTGCGGCTCTGCTGCGGCAGTTCAATCCCACACTGATAGAAGGGCTCTCGCAGATTCAGTACAGCTCATCGGCGGCGGTGGTGCTGGCATATGGCGCGCTTCAGCTTCCTTCTGGCCATGGATTCCTGGTGCCACGTACGGAAGGGCGCAAAATGCTGGCGTGCACCTTCGTCCACAAAAAATTCAACTATCGCGCTCCCGTAGGCGACTGCCTGCTGCGCTGCTTCATCTCCAGTTCGCGCGTACCGG
>JBAIYI010000111.1:0-12275 GCA_037915955.1 Terriglobales bacterium | reverse complement strand
TCATTGCCAACCACTTTCACTAGGAGAGAGAGGGCATGATGTCAAGCTTTGTGAGGTCTCTGCGACCGCTCATGGCAGCGCTGCTCACGCTGCTTTGCGGGACTCTGTTGTTAGCGCAGTCCACCACTGATGGCGCCATCGGTGGAACTGTATTTGACGCCCATGGGGCCGTTGTCCCGAAGGCGAAAATCGTCATTCACAATAACGGGACCAACGCGGAAAAGACGGTAAGCACGGACGACTCCGGCTACTACCGCGCCACCAACCTGCAACCCGGCAGCTATACCGTGAACATCAACCAGGCCGGCTTTGCTCCCTACAAGGCGGAGCAGGTGATCGTGCAGGTGGGCAGCGTAACGGAAGTCTCGCCGCACCTGGGCGTAAGCTCCACCACGGAAGTTGTGGAAGTCACTGCGGAAGCGCCGCAGATCAACTACACCTCGCCTGAGTTCACGTCGACACTGAACCAGACCGCAATCACGAACCTGCCGATCAATGGCGGACGCTGGTCCAATTTCGCAATACTCACGCCCACAGTGGTCAGCGATTCCAACGGCTTTGGATTGCTGAGTTTCCGCGGCATCAGCACTCTGCTGAACAACAACACGGTGGATGGCGCCGACAACAACCAGGCCTTCTTCTCCGAGGAGCGTGGCCGCACCCGCGCCGGCTATTCGACGCCGAAGGCGGCGATCGAAGAGTTTCAGGTCAACACCTCGAACTACTCGTCTGAGTATGGCCGTGCTGCCGGTGGTGTGGTGAACACCGTCACCAAAAGTGGCACTAACAAAATTCATGGCGAAACCTACTTTTATGATCGCGACAATGACTGGGGTGCAGCGAATGCGTTCACCACTATCAACGTCAAGGATTCCACCGGAAAATTCAACCCGGTAAACTTTAAGCCCACCGACTGGCGCAAGATGGCAGGATTTGGTGTGGGTGGCCCGATCATCAAAGACAAGCTCTTCTTTTTTGTCGCCTACGATTGGTACAAGCGCAACTTCCCCGGCGTTGCCGTGGCAAGTAATCCCGGTACCTTTTTTGCTACACAGACCACTTCATCTTCCAGTATTGTCCAGTTTGCAAAAAACCTGAACGGGACCACCGCTCCAACCGCCGCTCAGCTTCAGTCTGCTCTTGATCTCTACAACTCAGATTTGAACGACCTGAACAGCCTGCTTGGTCAGGTGCCACGCGAAGGCGAGCAGAACATTTTTCTGCCCAAGATCGACTGGAACATCAACCAGAAGAACCATGCATCATTCTCGTTCAACCGCATGCGCTGGGCTTCTCCGGCCGGTATTCAGACCCAGGCCACGGTGACTCGCGGAATCTCCAGCTTTGGGAATGACTTTGTGAAGGACACGTGGGGTGTTGCCAAGCTGAACACGTTCTTTACTCCGACAATCGCGAATGAACTCAGGTTCCAGTACGGCCGTGATTTCGAATACGAATTCAGCCAGCAACCTGCGCCGTATGAACTCCAGCATCTGGTGAATGCTCCATCGTTCACGAATCCGCTTGGTTTGCCGCCCACAGTCAGCATTACCAATGGCTTTACGTTTGGTGTGCCGAACTTCCTGCAGCGTCCGAATTTCCCAGACGAGACTCGGAGCCAGGTCGCCGACACAGTCACCTGGATTCATGGCAAACACAGCTTTAAGTTCGGTGCAGACATCAGCCACGTGAACGATAATTCTCAGAACCTGTTCAACGGTTTTGGCAGTTACAGCTATACGAACCTGGTGAATTACTTTACTGACCTGAATAAGCCGAATGGCTGCTCCGGCCTGCCGTGCTATTCAAGTTTCAGCCAGGGGCTTGGCCTCGCCGGACTCGAATTCTCAACCAACGACTATGCATTCTTCGCGCAGGACGACTGGAAGATCTTCCCTCGTTTGAGCCTCAGCCTTGGCCTGCGGTGGGAGTATGAACAGTTACCGGATCCCGTTCTGGTCAATCCCGCGCTTCCGCAGACTGCGAATCTGCCTAGCGACACCAACAACTTCGGACCCCGCGTGGGATTTGCCTGGGACGTTTTCGGCAAGGGCAAGACCGTGCTTCGCGGCGGATACGGTATCTACTACGGACGCATCATCAACTCAACTATTTTCAACGCGCTGATTAACACTGCGGCCCCAGGATCACAAGTCTCGCTGTCATTTACTCCGACAGGCGGCGCAAAGAACCCGGGCGGCATAACACCAATTTTCCCGCAAGTGCTGTCGAATCTTTCGGGCGCAGGACGCAATGCAACGTTCTTCGATCCTAATTTCCAGAGCCCGCAGATCCACCAGCTTGATATGACACTGCAGCAGGATCTTGGCTGGGGAACCGTGCTCTCGGTGAGCTACCTCGGCAGCCTGGGCCGCCAGTTGCCGAACTTCACCGACGTGAATGTCTGCACGGGGCCGAGCATCCCTGCTCCTTCGTGCACCGCTCCGCAGACGATCACCTATACCGTGATCGGTGGCGGACCGTTACCGGCTGGGACTTTCACCCAACCTCTCTTCACACAGCGCGCCAACCCAGCTTTTGGTTCCCTGACGGATGTATTCAGTGGAACCAACAGCAGCTATAACGCCATGGTGGTGGAGGTGGCCCACCGGATGAACCATCATTTGCAGTTCAACGCAAACTACACCTGGGCGCACGCGATTGACTACGGTCAAAACCAGAGCACGTTCAGTGATACCAATGACACGATCCTGCCGTTAAGCTTCCCCGGAGCCCTGGAGGCGGAAAAAGGCAATTCGATCTATAACGTTCCCAACCGTTTTGTCGTGAACGCTGTAGTTGAATCACCGTGGAAGCAGAACGGATGGCTGGGCTGGCTCACCAATGAATGGCAGATTGCGCCTATTTACCAGGTCCAGAGTGGCCTTCCTCTCAACCTGGTTACCTCGGGCACCCCGGCCATCGTCCAGAACAACGGGACCAAGAACGTCCTCTTGGGAGGAGTTGGGTCGAGCATCAACGGCTCAGGTGGCGCGCAGCGGCTGCTCCAGATTGGACGCAATACCTTTACACTGCCCAGCACCTGGACGGCCGACCTGCGGGTGTCCAAGTCATTCAAGTTCCAGGAAAACTATCGGCTGGAACTCATGACCGATTTCTTCAACATTTTCAACAAGCAGAACGTGACCAGCGAAAACAACACCGGCTACACGATCTCTAACCCTACGATCAATGCCACCACAAATGCCGTTTCGCCCTGCGCAGCCGGGTTACCGATTACGACCTCCTGCGTGAACGCGAACAGCAACTTCGGCACCGTCACCAACACGAACAGCAACTTCGTTTACACGCCTCGCCAGATTCAGCTGGGGCTCAGAGTCCATTTTTAGCTGAAAGACCTGTCAACCATTGCGCGGCAGCTTCGGCTGCCGCGTTTTGCTGATGTGATACTGTTTCCGCGTACTTTTATCTGACTCGAACCCGAGGTCCTTATTTTGCAAAAGATAGTTTTGAAGAAGATTCTTGCTCTCGCACTTTTATTCAGCTTTACCTCTGTCCAGGTTTTTGCCTGGGGGCCGAAGGGCCACGCCGTCGTTGCGGACGTCGCCGGCTCTCGGCTTACGCCGCAAACGCGCGAAAACCTGCGCAGCTTGCTGGGAGACGCCACACTCGCCTCAATCTCCACTTGGGCAGACGAGGTCCGCAAGCAACACGACGAAGCCTACAACTGGCATTTTGTGGACATCCCCAAAGATGCGCCAGGATTTTCTGAGGAGCGCGACTGCTTCCTGCCGAACGACAAGCACAAGGACGCCCAGATTGATCACCACAACTGCGTGGTGGACCGCATTGAGATTTTCGCCAGGGTGGTTGGCGATCCGAACGCCGCCAAAGAACAGCGCGTGGAAGCGCTGAAGTGGCTGGTGCACTTCGTGGGCGACCTTCATCAGCCGCTCCACGCCATTGATACTGCGCGCGGTGGCAATGACATCAAGCTGCCGGTCTTTGGCAGCGCGCAGTGCGGTGATTACCCGTGCAACCTGCACTGGACGTGGGATTCGCTGCTGATCGAGCACAGCGGATTAACGGAAGAGCAGTACGTCGCGCGCGTTGAGGCGCTGATCCGCAGCAATCATTTAGAACAGCAGGCCGGTGGGAACGCGGTTGACTGGGCCAACGAGTCACACGCGATCGCGCGTAAACTCGTGGATCCGGTACCGAGCGCGGTGGACGAGGCCTACTTCCAGGCGAACATCGGCACAGTGGACAAAGGCCTTGCCCTGGGAGGGTTGCGGCTGGCGCGGCTCTTGAATGAAATCTTAGGAAAGCCGCAGGCGGCTGCGAGCGGAGCAAAATAACGGACATTAGATAACGGCGGAGCGTTACACGGCGAATCGTGACTAACTTCAAAAAGCTTTCATCCTGGCTGCAGCTTACCGCGCTCGCGCTTGCAGCAGTTATCGCAACGGCGCAGACCGAGCCAAAACGGCCCCCGGCATCTTCGCAGGAACAAATCCTGCCTACGGGCATGAGCATCACCCCGGATGCGGTGCCCGGAGTGAAAATCCAATCGCTCAATCCTGACCTGCCCGCTCTGCCGGCATACACGGCTGACCATCCCATCTCAACGGCGCTCAGCCCAGACGGCCATACGTTGCTGGTGCTTACCAGCGGGTACAACAAGAACTTTGACGTCAAGGCCAAAGGCATCCCCGGACTTTCCGATGAATACGTTTTTGTTTACGACGTAAGCGAGCGCTTACCGGTGAAGCAGCAGGTGCTTCATGTAGCGAATACATACGTTGGGCTGGCGTGGTCGCACGACGGGCAGCGCTTTTATGTCTCCGGCGGACAGGATGATAGCATTCACGTTTTTCAACGCCGTGAGCCGGCTGCAACAGAAGAGGGCAATGGCGCTTCGTCCTCCAGCGCGAGCCAGCTTTGGACTGAATCGGTTCCAGCTATCGCACTCGGTCACGCGCACGGTCTTGGGTTCAATGAGAGCGAGACGGTGAAGGACAAGTTCACCAAGCCACTTCCTGCTGGGCTGGCTGTAAGCCACAACGGGAAGCAACTGCTGGTGGCAAACAGCATGAACGACTCGGTCTCGTTGATCGATGTTGCCGCAAAGAAGGTGGTCGCGGAGCTGGATTTGCGGCCGGGAAAGATCAATCCGGCAAACAAAGGGGTGCCTGGCGGAGAGTATCCCTACAGTGTCACCTTCAAAGGGAACAACAAAGCGTATGTCTCCAGCCTGCGAGATCGCGAGATCGTGGTGCTTGAGATTCGAGGCGGAGTGCCGGCTGTGACGGCGCGTATCAAGACGCACGGCCAGCCCGCAAAGATGGTCATGAACAAAGCGCAGAGCCTGCTCTTTGCCGTCGCGGACAACAGTGATTCTGTAGTTGTTGTGGATACGGCAAAGGACGAGCTTGTCGCGGAAATCAAGACCATTGCGCCGGCCTCAATGGCGTCAGCAGTTGGCGGTTTCAAGGGCGCGAATCCCAATAGTCTGGCGCTATCGCCGGACGAAAAGACCCTCTATGTAACCAACGGCGGAACGAACTCGGTTGCAGTGATTCGCCTGGAACGTGATCCCGACGACAGTCAGGTGATTGGATTGATTCCCACCGGCTGGTATCCCACTACGGTGACGCCGAGCAGTGACGGTAAATGGATTTATGTCACCAACGCCAAGTCGCCGGCCGGGCCCAATCCCGGAGCGTGCCGCGACAACTTCAACCGCGAGGGCGACCGGCCGTGCGCGCTGAAACAGCAGTTCATTTTGCAGTTGGAAAAGGGTTCGCTGGAGGCCATGCCGGTACCCTCGGTAGCAGAACTCAGCCGCCTCACCGAACAGGTGGCGCACAACAACCACTTTGAAGCCAAGCGAAACACACAGGCGGAAAAGGAAATCTTCTCTCTGCTGCGCAGCAAAATCCAGCACGTGATTTACATCGTGAAGGAGAACCGCACTTACGATCAGGTGCTGGGTGATCTCGGACGCGGCAATAGCGACCCCAAACTGAACCTGTTTCCTGATGCCATGACACCGAACCATCATGCCCTGGCGCGCGAGTTCGTCACGCTCGACAACTTCTACGACAGTGGCGAGGTCAGCGGGCTGGGCTGGAACTGGAGCACCGCCGCCCGCACCACAGATTTTGTCGAGCGCTCAATCCCGATTGATTACGCGCTGAAGGGTATGGGCTATGACGTGGAAGGAATGAATCGCGGCATCAATGTGGCAGCGAATTCTCCGCAGGAGCGCACGCGCACCGGGCCACTCGATGCGGACGATCTCCCCGGGCCAGCGGATGTTGCCGCGCCCGACGGACCGGAAGACGAGAGCGGCGCCGGCTACCTCTGGGACGCGGTGCTGCGCGCCAAAAAGACACTGAGAAATTACGGCTTCTTCGTAGACCTGGCGCACTACTCGGCCACCAAGGAAGGCGGGCCGCCGCTGCCGCTCGTCCGCGAGCCGGCAAGGATTTACACGCAGGTTGCATTTCCAACCAAGCAGGCTTTGCAGGGAGTCACCGACTTCTACTTCCGCGGATTTGATATGCGGTTCCCTGACTACTGGCGGTTCAAGGAATGGGAACGCGAGTTTGATGAATATGTCCGTAACGATAATCTTCCGTCGCTTGAACTGGTACGCCTGCCGCATGACCATTTCGGGTATTTTGCCGAAGCCATTGATGGCGTGAACACCGTGGAAACCATGATGGCGGACAACGACTATGCCATGGCCCTGGTGGCGGAAAAAGTAGCCCGGAGCCAATACGCGGGCAGCACGCTGATCTTCTTCATCGAAGATGACGCGCAGAACGGCCCGGACCATGTGGACGCTCACCGCAGCGTTGCTTACGTGATCGGCCCCTATGTGAAGCACGGCGCGGTGGTTTCGCAGAACTACAACACGGTCTCCGTGCTGCGCACGATCGAAGAAGTCCTGGGACTGCCGCCGCTGGGGTTGAACGATGCGGTGCAGGGGCCGATGACAGATGTTTTTGACCTGAAGCAGGCGACGTGGAGCTACAAGGCGCGCGTCCCGGATGTCCTGCGCAGCACCAAGCTCCCACTGCCCGGGGGCAAGTCACACGCCGCACAGCCGACAAGAAGCGCGGAGTACTGGGCGGAGAAGACGCGTAGCTTTGACTTCAGTATTGAAGATCATATCGATAGCGCGGCCTTCAACCAGGTGTTGTGGGAAGGGCTGCGGGGCGATATGCGGGAAGAGCAAAACGCAGCCGAGTCACATTAAGATCACAATACTTTGCTGCCCCGGTACGTCTCACAGACCGGCACTTTTGCGGCTAAGACGCGGAGCTGCGCTCTCGGTTATCATTAATGGAAAATCCGGTAACACTGCACTATCTAAAACGTATTTGCAGGTTATCTGCATATAACCGGCCGGGCCCCAAGCCGCATTCATGCGCCATATTTTCCGGGCAGTAGAGCCGGGTGAACCAGCGCCCCAACAACTGAACCACAGGGACCTCATATGAGTACAACTTCCATCCCTCCACGGCACGACCTGAGTTCGCTCAGGATTGACGACAAGTCGCGCCGCCCCGGAGGCGCAGGAAAGAAGCTGGGTATCTTTGCCGCAGTGATCGGCGCAGTGGTGCTGATCGGCGGAGCGCTGCTTGCGCTGCGCGGTCGGGACCCGGTGGTTGAAGTTGCGTCGGCGCGTCCGGCGAACGATGCCCGGGCGTCAGCGCTGCTGAACGCGAGCGGTTATGTTACCCCCCGGCGCCGGGCCACCGTGGCCGCCAAGATTACGGGGCGGGTCGAGCAGATCTACGCCGAAGAAGGTTTGCAGGTGAAGTCCGGTCAGGTGCTGGCGCTGCTGGATTGTTCGCAGCAGGATGCGGCACTGCGGTCGGCAAAGAGTGATCGGGATGCCACTGCGGCGTCGCTGGCTGATCTGCAAGTACAGCTTGGTAATGCCGAGCGCGAACTCAAGCGCGCGGAAGGGCTTCGCCAGGCCGGCGTGAACAGCGTGCAGCAACTCGATACTGCCCAGACCACCGCGGACAGCCTGCGCTCGAAAATTGCGCTGACGAAAGAGCAGACGCTCGCGGCCGAAGCACGAATCAACGTGGCCCAGCAGGACGTGGATAACTGCACGGTGCGCTCGCCCTTTGATGGCAAAGTGGTCTCCAAAGACGCGCAGCGCGGCGAGATGGTTTCGCCGATCTCGGCGGGCGGCGGTTTCACCCGCACCGGTATCGCCACCGTGGTGGACATGAGTTCCCTGGAAGTTGAAGTGGACGTGAATGAGTCCTATATCGCCCGCGTGAAACCCGGTCAGAAAGTAATCTCCACGCTGGACGCGTATCCTGACTGGCAGATTCCATCCACGGTCCGCACCGTGATCCCCACGGCTGACCGGCAGAAGGCGACGGTGAAAGTTCGTGTCTCCTTTGACAAGCTCGATCCGCGCATTCTGCCCGACATGGGAGTAAAGGTCGCGTTCCTGGGCGATGAGCCGCAAAAGAGTACTTCGGGCACCGCGGCGCGAGCGCTGGTCCCTCAGGCGGCGATCCGCGAAGATGGTGGCCGCAAGATCGTCTTTCTGGTGAACGACAAAAAGCTGGAGCGGCGCGCGGTGACTCTGGGCAACCAGCGCGGCGACGACGTGGAAATTATGGCCGGCATTCAGCCAGGCGATGTGGTTGTGGTCCGCGGCAGCACCGCGCTGCACGACGGCCAGACTGTCACAATGAAACAGTAGTCTTCGAACAGGTAATTGCGGAAGTAAGGAGCGTACATCCATGGTTCGAGTTGACGGAAAAGGGACCTCAAGCCTGATCAAAGTGCGCGGGCTGGACAAAAAGTACTATCGCGGCGGCGAAGAAATTCACGTGCTTCAGGGACTCAACCTGGACGTGGACCAGGGCGATTTTGTGGCCTTCATGGGGCCGAGCGGCTCGGGCAAGACGACCCTACTCAATCTTCTCGGCGGACTCGATGTGCCTTCGGCGGGCAGCATCAGCGTAGCGGGTGACGAGGTCACGAGCATGTCGCGCGCGACCCTGACGCAATGGCGGGCGCGCCACGTGGGATTTGTCTTCCAGATGTACAACCTCATCCCGGTGCTCACGGCGTTCCAGAACGTTGAGCTACCTCTGCTGCTGACGAAGCTCTCCAAATCCGAGCGCCGCCAGCACGTTGAGACAGCGCTGAACGTCGTCGGGCTGGGCGACCGCATGCATCATTATCCGCGGCAGCTCTCCGGTGGTCAGGAGCAGCGCGTGACCATTGCGCGCGCCATCGTCTCCGACCCCACGTTCCTGCTGTGCGACGAGCCTACGGGCGATCTCGACCGCAAATCGGCAGACGAGATCATGAACCTGATCCTCACGCTGGTGAAGCAATACAAAAAAACTGTGCTCATGGTGACGCACGATCCCGTGGTGGCTCAGCGCGCGGACGTTACGCTCCATCTTGAAAAAGGAGTTTTGGTGGAGGGCAGCCTGGAGCAGGTGATGAGCGGAGGCGCGCAATGAAATATGCCAGCCTGCTTTATGCGAACTTGTTCCGAAAAAAGCTGCGCCTGATCCTTACGATCGGATCGTTTGCGGTGGCGCTCATGCTGTTCGGCTTTCTGGCTGTAGTGAGGGAAGCCTTCGCTGGAGGCGTTGACATTGCCGGGGCCGACCGGCTGGTGGTGATCAATCGCGTCTCCATCATCCAGCCGCTGCCGCTCGCGTACATGGACAAAATCCGCCGAATTCAAGGCGTGAAAGAGGTCACACACGCCAACTGGTTCGGCGGCGTGTACCAGGATGAGAAGAACTTCTTCGCCCAGTTTGCCATCGAGCCAGCCACGTGGAAGCAGATGTACCCGGAATTCAAAATCCCCGACGAGCAGTGGAACGCCTTCCTGAAAGACCGGCAGGGGGCGATTGCCGGAGCGGCGACGGCGAAGCGCTTCGGCTGGAAGGTCGGCGACCGCATCCCGATCAAAGGAACGTTCCTGCCCGGCATGTGGGAGTTCAATCTCGACGGCATTTATCAGGGCACCCGTTCAGCCGACGACGAAACTCAGTTCTGGTTCCAGTGGGACCTCTTCGAAGAGAAAGTTCCCGAGCGCTTCAAGGGCCAGGTCGGATGGTACACGGTCAAAGTCACCAGCCCTGATGCCGGGCTGAAGGTGAGCAGAGCCATTGACGCGGAGTTTGCAAACTCGCCATTTGAAACCAAGACGGATACCGAAAAGGCCTTCGCCGCCGGGTGGGTGAAGCAATTCGGCAACATTCAGTTCCTGATTCTTACCATTGGCGCGGTGGTCTTCTTCACGCTCCTGTTGGTTACGGGCAACACCATGGCAACTTCCGTGCGCGAGCGCACCGGAGAGCTGGCGGTGCTGAAAGCTGTGGGTTACTCCGACAATTTCGTCCTCCTGCTGGTATTGGTTGAGTCACTGGTGATCGCCGGAGTTGGCGGCGTGATCGGATTGCTGCTGGCCAAAGGCTTTACTTTGCTGGGTGATCCTACGCATGGCATGCTGCCGTTCTTCTTCCTGCCTGCGAAAGCGATGGTTGCGGGATTGATTGTGGCGATGCTGGTGGGCATTGCGAGCGGAATCGTGCCGGCGTTCGGTGCGATGCGGCTGCGCGTGGTGAACGCGCTGCGGAGGGTGTGAGATGGCGATTCCGGTTATTTACAACCTGCGCAGCGTGAAAGAGCGCTGGGTTTCGGCGATCGTGGCTGTACTGGGGATCGCCGGCACGGTCGGCGTGTTCGTGGCCATGCTTTCACTGGCCAAAGGCTTTAAGGCCACGCTGGTCTCCTCCGGTGCCCCGGACAATGCGATGGTGCGTCGCGCAGGATCGACTTCTGAGATGGACAGCAGTGTCTCGCTCGACCAGGTGAAGGTGCTGGAAGACGCGCCCGGTGTCGCGCGCGGGCCGAACGGGCCCATGGTGACTTCGGAGATCGTTGTGATCGCGCCGTTTCCCATGCGGTCGACGGGCACCGATGCTAATGTGCAGGTGCGCGGCGTCTCGGCGCGCACGCTGGATGTGCGCCGGCAGGTAAAGCTGATCCAGGGAAGGATGTTCCAGCCGGGAGTGGCAGAGCTGGTGGTGGGCCGCAACGCCACAAATACCTATTCCGGACTGACGCTGGGCAACAGTGTGAAGTTCGGCGGCGGTACCTGGCGCGTGGTGGGAATCTTTGACGCCGGCGGTTCGGCCTTCGATTCGGAAGTCTGGTGCGACGCGCGCGTCCTCAACCAGATCTATCACCGTCCGGAGAACGTGTTCCAGTCGGTCACCGTACACTTGAATTCTTACAACGACTTCCAGCAATTCAAGGATGCCGTAATCGCCGACCCGAGGCTGACCGCCGACGTGAGCCGCGAAGTGGAGTATTACGACAAGCAGTCGCGTACGTTGACCGTGCTCATTACGACTCTTGGCGGAATTGTGGCGTTCATCATGGGAATCGGCGCAATCTTTGGCGCGCTCAACACCATGTATTCCGCCGTGGCAGAGCGCTCGCGCGAAATTGCCACGCTGCGAGCGCTGGGATTCGGCGCGGGGCCAGTGGTGGTTTCCTTCACGATTGAAGCTCTGCTCATTTCGTTCATTGGCGGGGTGCTCGGCTGTATCGCTGTGCTGCCACTGAACGGCCTGACCACCGGAGCCATGAACTGGCAGACCTTTTCTCACCTGGCCTTTGCGTTCAAGATCACACCGCCTCTTCTAATCGAGGGAGTGATTTTCGCGCTGATCATGGGATTTGTGGGCGGGATTTTTCCGGCGGTTCGGGCGGCGCGGCAGCCGGTGGCGCCGGCGCTGAGAGGGTTGTAGCTTCTAATCGCCGCTCGGCTGTGGCAATTCGGAGGGGCGGCGGCGATGTGCTTTTCTCCACCGGATCACGCGCAGGCGGAAGCGGTCGAGATAGAGATAGATCACCGGAGTGGTGAAGAGCGTGAGCGCCTGGCTCACGATCAATCCGCCGACGATGGCGATGCCCAGCGGGCGGCGCAGCTCTGAGCCGAAGCCGGTGCCGATGGCCAACGGCAGACCGCCCAGCAGAGCGGCCATGGTGGTCATCATGATGGGCCGGAAACGGAGCAGGGCCGCTTCATAAATCGCGTCTTCCGGCTTCTTGTCGCCTTCGCGCTCGGTCTGGAGCGCAAAGTCAATCATCATGATGGCGTTCTTCTTCACGATTCCGATCAGCAGGATAATTCCGATCAAGGCAATGATGGTCAGCTCGGTTCGCGTCGCCATCAGCGCCAGGATGGCGCCGACGCCAGCCGATGGCAGAGTGGAAAGAATGGTGATGGGATG
>JBAIYI010000785.1:0-2386 GCA_037915955.1 Terriglobales bacterium | reverse complement strand
ACCAGGGCTTCCGCCGCCGGCCTCTGCATGAACGCCCGCGCCTGCGAGTAAATCGGAGTGCTGAGAAAATTATTCGTACCCGCGTAGCGGATATCGAGCTTGATGGCGGAATCCAGCTTCACCAGTTCAACCAGATCGCTCTTGCGAAACTCGCCTTTCTCTTCCGGCGGGTGCGCTGCCAGGGCCTCCTTCTCCAACTCCGCGACCGGCCGGAGCGGCGTGATGCGGAAGGTCGTGGAGGGCGCAGGTGTTTGCGCAACCAGGCTGGTGAACGTTACGCATAGCAGTAACAGAGCGCTGCCGAGGCTGATTTTTGAACGGTTGCGGCGAATCATCGCGGCTATTCTACGCTTTCGAAAAGCGACACCCCCGATGAGCTTGTGATGTCCGTCACTGCAAGCCCAAAATGAGAGAAGATATACAATGACAAACCTGGCGCGGTGACACATGGGAGGTACTTATGGGTCCCAATCGCCTGCAACTTCTCCTGGCCGGCGCGGCTATGTTCCTGCTCGTTTCCTGCGGGCACTCGCCCCAGCCGCCGGCAACAGTTTCCGCCAGCACTGCCGCAGACAAAGGTCAGTCCGATTCTGCCTCACCTGTCACCGGCAAAACCGCTTTCTTTGAAATGTACAAGACAGCGCGCACCTGGTCGCGCGATCTGCTGCCGCTCACGTTGCAAAGTAAGCCCATGCCGGGTACAAACATCGACTCCGGCAACGCCGTCCTGTGGACGGCAACGTTTGCTTCCCCCAGTCGCCGCGAATCGCGTACCTTCACCTATTGCGCCATTGCCAAACCGCCGGAACATTACAAGGGCGTGAGCGTCGGCAACTCGGTGCCCTGGGGTGGACCAACCGCTGACACTATGCCGTTCGAAAGCTCTGACGTGGCGGTGGACTCCGACGCTGCGTTCAAGACCGCATCGGCTGACGCCGCAGCATGGCTGAAAAAACATCCCGGCAAGGAAGTCTCACTCGCGCTGGGCAACGCCTCGCAATTCAGGGAGCCCGTCTGGCTCATGCTTTGGGGGGACCGTAAATCGGGCTACGCGGTCTACGTAAGCGCAAAGACCGGAGCGGTGGTGAAGAAGTAAAAAAGGGATCGCCGCAATCACTCGGGTTCGCCGCGGTAGATTCCCTTATTGCCCAATCCTGATCTCCGGGAGCCGTCCAAACCTGCGTCGCGTCGCCTGATCAGCGGCAGCAGCCTGCTCGCGAGCAGGTTCCATCTGCGCCCGCATCGCTCGTATAGCAAGCTCTTCCGGACTTGGCTCGCCGGCTTTCTGCGACAGCACCGCGCTCACCCACGCAAAAGTATCCCGCATGCGCGGACGGAATGTTGATCCGCCATGGTCGCCGCCGCGTAGCAGTCGATATTCGTGCGAAATATCCAGCTCCCACAGCACGCGATGCAGAAATTCCGCCCCGTCGTGCGCATTCACAAAATCGTTGTCGCCAGCTTCAAAATAAATAGCCAGATCAGACTCCCGGATCGCCGCAGCATTTCTGATCGCGCGGTTCGCCGGATGCTCCGCCGCGAACAGCTCCGGTTCTCGATGCGGCCCGATCAGCCGTTCCGGCCCGCCGGCACTGTGATGCAGGCGATTTCGCGCGCCAATCTGTTCATCGTGAAATCCCGGTTCAATCATCGGGTTCATCGCCGCCACACACGCAAATTTCTCCGGATGAGCCAACGCAATCTTCAGAGCGCCAAGGCCACCCATGGAAATGCCGGCGATCGCGGTGGCGCTCCGGTCACCGCCAATGTTGCTCGTCTTTCGCAGGTGCAGGATGAAGTCTTTCAGCAAGAATGATTCCCACCGCACCCCGGCTGCAGCATCTTCAACGTAGTAGCTCATTCCCGGGCTGGGCGTGGCCAGCACGATGGGTGCGACTGCACCTTCGCTCCACCACAATTCGAAGAGCGGCTTGCAGTCCACAAGCGTCTGCCGGCTGCCTCCGCCTCCCATCAGCAGCAGGCAAAGCGGCAGCGGACGCGTGTCCGCAATCTCCGGCGTGAGCACCGCGTAAGGAACAGCTTCAGGCAGGAATTGAGAAGACAGCTCTGCGAGTTCAACTCTTGAAGTAATCGCCATGGCAGAGCATTGTGGTGATCGCCGGAAAAAGAAACAAGCTGGGAACGACGCGGGATATAATGTAAGTTCCTGCTACAGCAAATCTGTCCGCGACGCGCAACGAGCCTGTTATTCTCGCGCAAAATCTGGATAATTTGTCAGGATCGCCCGAGTGTAATCCGCAGGGCTCCAGGTTTTCGGAAATCCCTGCATATCCAATAAGAAGGTGGCGGCCTCGAAGGTTATGTCGGTAACCTCTGGTTCAGCCAGGGCTGCGAGTAAAGGTGAGATCGCGCGCGGATCTTTTCT
>JBAIYI010000679.1:0-11930 GCA_037915955.1 Terriglobales bacterium | reverse complement strand
GCGAACGGCGCAGTCGGACCTTCTCTTTGGGTCATTGGCACCGATGGAGGGTATCTGGACAAGCCGGTCAAGATTGACACTGCCGTCGGGCAAAGGCTGGTGATGATGCCCGGCGAACGTTACGAGGTGATCATTGATTTCGCCGGATTCGCGAATACCAATTTGATCATCCGCAATACCGCGCGCGCTCCCTATCCTAAAGGAGCTTCACCCCAGGGCAGTACGGTCGGGCGTATTCTCCAGTTCAGGGTCGGCGCAGCGCCACTTGCAGACAACAGCTTCAATCCTGCTGCTGGGGGCACGACCATTCGACAGGCTACGCCTGTGGACCAGCGGATCGTGCGCCTGCCCGGAACGCCGGGTGGTCCTGCAACCGTAACAGCGGCGGGGCCGACACAGAATATCCAAAAAACACGGCAGCTCACCCTGAATGAAGTCATTGGTGCGGCGCAAACCGTGATTGATCCAGTGACCGGAGTATTGACGGCATATCCCGGAGGGCCGCTGGAAATCCTGGTCAACAACACGAAGTGGGATGGGACCAACCGTTCTGATTTCACCGCGATCACGGTGGACGGCAGCACAACATACTATTCGGAGCTTCCACAGGAAGGTGACACAGAGATATGGGAGATCGTAAACCTGACGGCCGACGCGCATCCCATGCATCTGCACCTGACGCAGTTCCAGATCATCAATCGTCAGAACTTCAACACGAACAAGTACAACGGCGTCTACGCTGGCGCCTTCGGCACCGGCCCTGCGCCGCTGCCGGCCGGTTGCAACGCGGGCATCTACTGTCCCGGGTATGGACCACCGATTAATTACAACCCATCCACGGCTTCCGGCGGCAAGTACGGCGGCAACCCGGATGTCACGCCCTGGCTGCAGGGCGCGGCACTCCCACCCGCGGCAAACGAAGCGGGATGGAAAGACACGATCATGGTGCCTCCGGGAATGGTGACCCGCATTGCAGTACGCTGGGCGCCCACGGACCTGGCTACGCAAACCACCGGGAACCTCTCGAACCTGTTCTATCCGTTTGATGTGAGCGATGGACTGCACCACGGTTATGTGTGGCACTGCCACATCATCGATCATGAAGATAACGAGATGATGCGGCCTGACCTGGTGCTGCTCAATCCCGCAGCTCCCGGCCCGGCCTCCAGGTCGCTGATCAAGGGAATTGACTACTAATCAATCGTTATCAATGGAGCCCTGCTCGGCGGGGCTCCTTTTTAGGCTCGCGCTGTAAAGGCGGGTAAGGCAGTTCAGAAAAGGAGAGTTCGGCACGGGGCTTCCTCCGCACCTGTGCGTTTGAGCGGTTATTGTTCGTGGAACTTTCCGCGTCGGCCGGGTGTCTGTTTCTTACGCACATAGAACACCACGCAGGCTGCTGCGCCAGCCGCGAATTTTAAAGAGCTACCTTCCGTCGCGACGGGGCGCAGTGGCCTGCATGGCAAAGGAGCAGGCACTTGGAAAATCGGCCGCTTCCGGTAACTTTGATTGCAGGTTATTTCTGGGTGTTCTCGGGCGTGCTGATCGCCATCCTGTTCTGGCAGGTCGCCATGCACCGGATTCATAGTGGCGTGGTTGAGAAGCTAATCGTACTCTGCGGCTGTTTTTTGGTGGCGTTGCTGCCCGGCGTGCTTGGCTTCGGACTGTGGCTGCTTGATAATGCAGCGCGCATTGGCGCCGTAATGTTTGCGCTGCTGCATGCAATCTCCGAAGTTGCGTTTCTCTCAAACCTTCACATCCCTTCACGAGCATTCACGTGGTTCAGGATTCTGCTGGACGGCGCGATTATTTTGTGCCTGATCCATCCAAAGGTTCGGGCGGCGTTTCGCTTGAAGCCGGTGGAGTTTTCGATTCGAGGGGCGAAATAGAAAAGAGAGACGCGGCGGAAGCCGCGTCTCTCTAGTGAAGTCTGGTCACAACGAGGTGCGGATAGAGCCGCATCGCCACGCCGCGATGTGACAGATCAGGCCACTTTGCGCTGGCTTCCGCAGAGTTCGCACTCGGCAACAACTTTGTCGCGACCGCTTCGCAGGCGCTGCTGGAAGGTGGTCCAGCGCTGACCGTAGTTAGCGTTGAGCGGCGCGTTCAGATCGTTCTCCCGCTCCGCTTCAGGGACGGACTCGAGTTTGTAAACGCCGGGTTCGCGCAGGCCTTCGGTATCGGGCACACGAGAGCCTTCCAGACCGGACTGGCTCAAGCCTTCCACGCTGCGATCGCGCGCGGTTTCAACGTCAGTCTGGCGGACATTCTGGGCATTGCTGCCACGGCCGCGCTCTCCCTGATACTGGAAGTCGTTGCCCATGGGCGTCATGACTTCGCGCTCGCCGGCTTCAAGACGTTCAGCGCGCTCAACATCGCGTGTGCCGCCGGCGAGGTTTGTTTCTCGTTCCCGGGCATTCCGCGTATTCACGTCGTCCGGGTTGATGTTCTGGCGATTGATGTCAGAGCGCACTGTGCTCGCGCCTGCGTCACGGCTCGTGAGGTCATGGCGGCCGATGTTGCTGGTTCCGGTGCTGCCAACCACATCTTCACGTCCGCCAATCGAGGGCTTTTTCGGACGAAGGGTAATGTTGTCTCCGCTGGAGGCCACGCCAAGCAGATCATCCTGCTGGCCGCGGCGTTCAGGCGTGAGGTTTGCAGGGTTCAGCTGGCTTCCGCCGCCCTGACGGCCCGCACTGGCCAGAGTCTCTTCTGCTGGAGGAGTAATGATGCGGCCGGTACGCTCGTTGTACATTACCTCGCCGTCTTTCCAGCCTTTGTCGTAGCGCTCCTCGTATTGGTTCCAGTTGGTTTCTGATTTCAGGTGCTTCTCGTCGTATTCAGGAAGCATCTGGATCCGTTCTTTGTCGAGCTCGGCATAATACTTGTCATCGTGGTTGCCGTAAGGCGAGACGCGGTTCGCCGGGACCATAAACTTCTTGCTGCTTAACCAGCCGCCAGTATCCACCACCAGGTAGCGGATGTCACCGGTGGAGTGATCAAAGATCACGTCGTCAATCTTTCCGAGTTTCTCATCGTTCACGCCATAAACTTCGCTGCCGCGAATGTCTTCCACATCGTCAAAACGGGTCTCACGCAGGGTGCCGTAATGGGCCATAAAGGAACTCTCCTCCTCAAAATTCCGTGTTAGCGGTTGAGATGCGAGACGCAAGCGGGGTGCGGCCTAACGGGGAGGAGCTCACCATTGATTCACACTGAGGACACCGATCAGAATCTGCTATGGAGATTGTGAGACTCAGCATGCCGCGCTCTGTACGCTCGACTGTGCGGCGGCTCAGAAAATCCTGAATGACGGTAGGGATCCCTCGCTACGCTCGGGACTAAAGGCACGCCGCAGCCCCTATGTTTCAGAACTTCTCCCGGATTCTCTTATATGTGGTCTGCAGATCTTCCGGCAGAACGCGCGTTTCTCCCACCACGGTCATGAAATTTGCGTCGGCCACCCAGCGCGGCAGGACATGCATGTGGATGTGCCCGGCGACGCCAGCGCCGGCGGCCTTTCCGATGTTCATTCCCAGATTCACGCCGTCTGGGCGATAGAGTTCGCGAAGAACGCCTTCCATCTTTTGAGTGAGCTGCATGATTTCGTTGGCCGCGAGCCTGGAGAGTTTCTGCAGCTGATCCGTATGCTCGTACGGAACCACCATTACATGTCCCGACGTATACGGGAAGGCGTTGAGCATAACAAAGGAGTGTTCGGCGCGATGGACTATCAGGGTTTTCGCATCGTCATTCTGGCGGAGAAGGCCGCAGAAGAGGCAGTCGGGGGATTTATCTGCAGTGGTCACGAAGGCGTAGCGCCAGGGAGAGAAGATATAGTCCATGGCGGCAATTTACCAGAAGAGGGCTTGTGGGGTGCTGGCACCAGCGTGCGGTTATGAATCGCCGTGATCGCCGGAATCGGGAAAAACGAACCCTATCAATCCGGCGATGGAATGGCACTATCAACGATCGCTGATAGTGACAAGACGGCGAAAATCGGCATAGGAAATAAGTCTTTGAACGATGCGTAAAAATCGTGTTCTGTTTTCGTAAAAAAGCCTTTTCCTGAGCGGGTTTAGGAGTGATTGAGGTTTGACAGTGCTGCGGCCCGTTGCTATAGTCGAAGGAGTCTTATGGCATATTAGGACTGTCGTAAGATCCGGCCGCTGGCTCTCCGGTTTTGCGGGCAAAGAAACCAGCCACAGCCAGTGGGACCCGGTTTCCCCGGGTTCGCCTTCAGCACGTCGTCCGATTCTCTTGAAACAGATTCCGGCGTGTTCCAGGCGCGGCAGGGTAGAAGAATGTCGGTCGAGCAAGCCCGATCAGAACGCCAACATTGTTGACCAGAAGTTTCTCCGGCCCATCCAGTCCTACTTAAAAAACCAAACAACTATGTCCGGGAACAATTCTCAACTCGAATCCACTGAGCAGCCCACCGCGGGCGTGACTCAAAAAGAAGAAAGCCACATGGAAGATTTCGCAACCGCTCTTGAATCGTACACCCTTGAAACAGAGCCGGCGCCAAGCGAAGACAACGTCTTTAAAGGCACCGTAATCAAGATCACTCCCACCCACGTTGTTGTGGATATCGGCTTCAAGTCTGAAGGGCTTGTGCCGATCGCCGAAGTGACGGACGCACACGGAAACGTCAAGTTCCAGCCGGGCGACCCAATTGAAGTGATGGTCCAGCGCGGCGAGAACGAAGAAGGTTCCGTGCTGCTCAGCCACGAACGGGCCGAGCGCGTGCGGGTCTGGGAGAACATCGAGAAGGCCTACCATGCCAAGGAAGCTGTCAAGGGCACGGTGGTTGAGAGGGTAAAGGGCGGAGTCTCAGTGGATATCGGCGTGAAGGCATTCATGCCGGGCTCGCAGGTGGACACCCATCCGGTTCGGAACCTGGACTCCATGAAGGGCCAGGAGATCGAAGTCCGCGTAATCAAGCTGAACAAGAAGCGCGGAAATATTGTGGTCTCGCGGAAGGTGATCCTGGACGAGGAAGTAGCCTCAAAGCGTGAGAAGACCCTGGAGCATTTGGCGGAAGGATCCGTGCTCACCGGCACGGTGAAGAACCTGACCGATTACGGTGCCTTTGTTGACCTGGGCGGCATTGACGGCCTGCTCCATATCACGGATATGTCCTGGGGCCGGCTGACGCATCCGCGCGATCTGGTCCATGTTGGCGACCAGATCCAGGTAAAAGTTTTGAAGTTCGACCCCGATAAGCTACGCGTTTCTCTTGGCTTTAAGCAGCTAACGCCTGATCCGTGGCTGGATGCCGCAGAGCGCTATCCCATTGGCGCACGAGTGCGGGGCCGCGTGCTGAGCGTAACCGATTACGGCGCCTTTGTGGAACTGGAACAGGGCATTGAAGGCCTGATTCACGTGAGCGAAATGTCGTGGTCGAAGCGGATGAAGCATCCTTCCAAGATGCTGAACGTGGGCGAGGAAATTGAGTGCGTGGTGCTGAACGTGAATCCCACGGAGCGGCGCATCTCATTGGGCCTGAAGCAGCTGGAATCGAACCCGTGGGAGCGGCTGCACGAGAAGTACCCGATCAACTCCACGGTGGAAGGCCGCGTCCGCAACCTGACTGACTTTGGCGCCTTCATCGAAATAGAAGACGGCATTGACGGTCTGGTGCACGTGAGCAACCTGAGCTGGACCAAGCGGGTGAAGCATCCTTCAGAAGTTCTGAAAAAGGGCGAAAAGGTGAAGGCGATTGTGCTGGGCATTGAGCCCGAGCAGCGCCGCCTGAGCCTTGGCGTGAAGCAGCTCCAGCCGGATGCATGGGAAAGCTTCTTCCAGTCACACCGGATTGGTGATGTGGTGCACGGCAAGGTGCTGCGCCTAGCGCAGTTCGGCGCGTTCGTTGAGATCGCGGAAGGGGTTGAAGGCCTGTGCCACAATTCCGAAGCAACCGATTCGAGTGGTACACCGGCGAAGCTGGATGCCGGTCAGGAGCACGACTTCAAGATCATCAAGATGAATCCTGATGAGAAGAAAGTCGGGCTGAGCCTGCGCGCCGTGGGTGAAGAAGGCAGCCGCGCTGACGTGGAAGCCTACAAGCATCCCGCTTCGAGCGCTACCACCACGCTGGGCGACATCATCAACTGGAAGCGTGCAGGGAACGATCAGGACTAAGCAGAAGTTGAACCAACAAGAATGCCGTCCTCACGGGGGACGGCATTTTTGTTTCTGTCGGCAAAAAATCTACTTGCTGCGAATTCTCAATGTAAGCGTAAGGTCTTTACGATTGTCAAAGGCGCTTACGGTCTTCGTGTCACTGCGAGCACCGTCGCGGTCGGCGAACAGTTCATAATCCACATTGGGGGAAAGTGCGCTGAAGCGGTAAGAGCCATCCGCCTCGGTGATGTAAGTCTTGATCACCAATGTCCGGGTATTCTTGAGATGGACAACGGCCTTCGCCAAAGGCTGGTCCTGGTTGCCTACCACTTTGCCGGATACGCTACGCAGCTGACCCTCGCCACGCTGCTCCGCCTGCGCCGCCCAAACACACAAGAGCGCCAGCAGGGCAAAAACAACGATGATCGAATTATTCCTGAATCGCATAAATGTCCCAGCTAGTGCTTCTCTTCTTTTTTGGTTTCTTCCGTCAGGTGCAAGCTTACGTCGCGAACCACGTCTTTATCCACATGGACCACTACGGTTGATTTAACCCGCTTTTTGCGGGAATGTTGCGGCTTTCCATCCACAATCGGCGCAATCTCGGCTTCCGCCGTGATCTCGTAATCCGAGTGATCAAGCGGCACCCGTTGCGCGAACTCACCACGATGGTCGGAGTAGCGCTCCCAACCAGGATGCTTCTGGCCCACAGGGTGGATCTTCACCTTCACGCCGTACGCGGGCCTGTCATCCGGACCGTAAACTGTGCCTGAGATGAGGCCAAACGTCTTGAATTCTTTTTTCTGATCGCTCGAAGCGGAGTGAGGAGATTGGAGGTTTGCAAGTGCCAGCACAGCAACGACCGCGTGCCTGAGGCTAATAGTCACTTTCCTCTTCGTCCTCGTCTTCCTCTTCTTCTTCGTCCTCATCGTATTCATCCACCGGATTCAGCTCCAGCGGATGTTTAGTGACCACTTCGAAGTCCGAGCCGCATTCCGGGCAGGATACGATCTCGCCTTCCTCCAGCTCCTCTTCGTCCAGGTCAAGATCGGTTTCGCATTCCGGACACATCGTCATTGCTGCTTCCTCCTCAGGTCGCGGAGGCTGTGCAAGCCCCCGTGTTTATATTTAGAATCTCTCTGGTTTCCCGTCAAGCTCTCAAATTGAGGTGATTCCTCTTGCTCCCGCGCCACGTTACCAGAGTTACCTTGCTGATGTTAATCGCGGTTCTGATGCCGGCAATCCTCGCGGCTGTTGCCCATAAGAAAGCACCCTCTCCCTCCGCGCTTGCGCAAAAAAAGGGGGCAACTGCAAGCTCCTCCTCGTCTGACCAGAAAAGCGGCGCCTCTAAGCTCGCTAAAGACGATGCCATCGTGCAGGCGATGAAAGACGTCACTGCCGAAGACGTCAAGCGCATTGACGAGAAGCTGGTCAGCTTTGGCACGCGCAACACCATTTCCGTGAACGTGCCGGGCGCCGCGACCTCACCCACCGGAATCGTCGCCGCACGCAACTGGATCAAGTCAGAATTCGAGCGCTACTCGCAAGCCTGCGGCGGCTGCCTTGAAGTGAAGACCGACACCTTCATCGAGCAGCCCAAAGGCCCGCGTGATCGCATCAAGGAGCCCACGGAAATCCAGAATGTCTACGCGATCCTCAAAGGCAGCGACCCGGCGCAGTCCAAGCGCATCTACCTCGTCACCGGACATTACGATTCCCGCAGCCTCGACACCATGGATCCCACCCACGAAGCGCCCGGCGCCAATGACGACGGCAGCGGAACCACCGTCTCTCTCGAATGCGCTCGCGTGCTGAGCAAGCATCGCTTCCCCGCCACCATCATCTTTCTCACCGTCGCCGGCGAGGAGCAGGGTCTGAACGGCAGCACGCATTTCGCCAAGATGGCCAAAGAACAGGGATGGCAGCTCGAAGGCGTGCTGAACAATGACATTGTCGGTGGCAATCGCACGCCCGGTGACACGTTGCAGAACCCCAACTGGGTCCGCGTCTTTTCTGAAGGCATTCCTGCCGCGGCGAATGAAGCCGATCTAAACCGCATTCGCTCGACCGGCGGCGAAAATGACTCGACCTCCCGCGAACTGGCCCGCTACATCCTGGAAGTCTCACAAACGTATTCAAGTTTCGGCGCCTTCGGCCCGAAGCTGATCTTCCGTCGCGACCGTTACCTCCGCGGTGGTGACCACAGCGCTTTCAACCAGCAGGGCTTCGCCGCTGTGCGCTTCACCGAGTACCGCGAGGACTTCCATCACCAGCACGAGAACCCGCGGGTGGAAAACGGCATCGAATACGGTGATCTGCCGAAATTTGTGGATTTCAACTATGTGGCGAACGTGGCCCGCCTGAACGCAGCCACGCTTGCGACCCTGGCCTCTTCCCCTGCTCCTCCTGCCAAGGTACGCCTGCTTACCAAGGGACTGGAAAATGACTCCAAGATCGAGTGGGACGCGGCTCCCGGAGCTACGGCGTACGAGGTGGTGTGGCGCAAAACCACCGATCCGTTTTTCCCGGAAGAAAATGCTACCCGCACCACAGCCACAAATGTTGATCTCCAGGAATCCAAGGATAATGTGATCTTCGGTGTGCGCTCCGTAGATGCAAAAGGCCACAAGAGCCTGATCGTGATCCCTGAACCGGAAAGATAAAAAGAGAAGTCATGCGCAGGTCTTCAGTATCGCTCGCGTTTCCGCCCTTCACCGGCGCGGTCCGCACCATCGTCATTATCAACGCAGCGATTTACTTCCTGATGCTGCTAATGGGCGCTACCGGCCAGGGTCATCTTGCCGGTGAGCTTAAAGGCTGGCTGGCGCTGGTTCCGGCAGACGTCCTGCACGGCCGTGTTTACGAGCTGCTGACTTACGGCTTTGCGCACGTCAACTTCTCCCACGTCCTCTTCAACATGCTTTCCCTCTGGATGTTCGGCAGCATGCTGGAGCAGGCATTTGGCTCGCGCAAATTCTGGGAGTTTTATCTTTTCGGGATCGTTGGCGCGGCCATCGGCACCATCATCATCTCTTATACCTTCGGCAGCGTTCTGCATGCCTATCCAACGGTCGGGACCATCGGCGCCTCGGGCGGTGTTTACGCCATCTTCATGGCCGTGGGCATGCTCTTTGGCAACCAGGAAGTTTTCCTGTTCCCGCTGCCTTTCCGGCTCAAGCTCAAATATATGGTGGCGATACTCGCCCTCATCGCGCTGGCCAGCGCGCTGGGCGAAGTCGGCGGCACCGCCAATGTCGCGCACCTGAGTGGCCTGGTCTTCGGTTACATCTACCTGAAGTTCGTCCCGCGCCGCGGACTCGGCTTTGCATTCTCTGAGGGCTACTACGGAATCCGCAATGGCTATCACCGCTGGAAGCGCCGTCGCGCTGCCAAGAAATTCCAGGTCTACATGCGCAAGCACCAGCACGACCCCAAGCAGTACTTTGACGAGTACGGCAACTTCAAACCGCCCGACGACAAAGATAAAGACAAGGATCGCGGCCCCGGCGGCTGGGTGAATTGAAGCTTATTGCCTTGTCACGACCCTGAGCGAAGTCGAAGGGGAGGGATCCCTACTCTAACGATACCGCTTCGCGTGAGCCAGTCAGATCACCCGATCAACAGATCACGCGCGATCACCCGATTTTCTCCCCGGCCGCGTCCTCGGCACTCTTCTTCTCTCCACCCGCTCCGGATGATCGCTTGCACCCACCACGTGCAATCGCATGAAGTTCGTCGAGCCGCTGGAGCTTCGCGTGCCCGCCACAATCCCAATCACGTCACCGGACTGGACCGCATGCCGGCTCATCAGGAGGCTTTCTGCGTTGGCCACCATTTGTTCCGTGTTGATTCCCATCTGACACGCCACCGGATACACGCCCCACAGCAGGTTCAGCCGCTGGCACACCGGACGCGTCGCCGCAAACGCAAACACTTCAGCCTGGGGCCGGTACTTCGAGATCAGTCGCGCCGTATTGCCTGTCTCGGTGTAAACCGCAATGGCCTTCATCTGCATGTCCTGCGCGGCATGCGCCACGGATTCGCAAATGGTCTCCGCGATCGAAAGTCGGCGATTGTGCTGCCGTCGCCGCCGCGTCACGTCGTCAATGCTGGACTGCGCCTCGACAATGATCTTGCCCATGATCGCCACTGCCTCGCGCGGGTAGCGTCCGCTGGCCGTTTCGGCTGAGAGCATCACGGCGTCCGTGCCGTCGATAATCGCGTTCGCCACGTCGCTCGCCTCCGCGCGCGTAGGCCGCGGGTTCTCGATCATCGATTCCAGCATCTGCGTGGCCGTGATCACCGGCTTGCGCCAGTCCGCTGCACGACGAATTACTCTCTTCTGGATCACCGGAACCTTCTCCGGAGGTACTTCCACACCCAGGTCGCCACGCGCCACCATCACGCCATCGGCCACGTCAAGAATTTCTTCCAGCGCGTTCTCTTCCACCGCCTGCGGCTTCTCCAGCTTGGCAATCACCCAGGCATCGCAGTTCTTGCTGTGCAGCAGGCGCTTTACCGTGCGCACATCGTCCGCGGTACGAACAAAGGAAAGAGCCACAATGTCCACGCCGTGCTTGATCCCAAACTCCAGGTCTTTCTCGTCTTTTTCAGTGAGTGAAGGCACATTCACAATCGCGCCCGGCAGGTTGATTCCTTTGTGCTCCCCCAGCATGCCGCCGTTCACAATCTCGCACTCCACGTCGTCACCGCGTACGGCCGTCACGCGCAGCTCAATCAGGCCGTCCGCCAGCAGCACGCGCGATCCCGGGTCAACCTCGTACGCCAGTGTCTTGAATGATGTGGAGATCAGCGAGGCGCTGCCGGAGATATCGCGCGGCGTGATCGTCAGCTTTCCGCCGGTCTTGAGCGCCACGGGCGTGCGGTATTTCAGGCGCCCGGTGCGGATCTTTGGGCCTTGCAGGTCCTGCAGAATGCAGATCGTCCGGCCTTCTTTCTCCGCCGCGCGGCGCAGCCGCTCGATTCTTTGCACATGCTCTTCATGCGTACCGTGCGAGAAATTCAGCCGGGCCACGTCCATGCCGGCGCGCATCAGGTCGCGCATGGCCTGCTCGGTGTTGCTGGCCGGCCCAATGGTACACACAATTTTTGCTTTTCGCCCGGTTGCGGCGAGTGGTTCCGCGGGTTTCGTACTCATGCCTTCAAAGCTATCATCCTTTTGCCACGCTCTCCGGCTCCAGCGCAACTTTGCGCGTGGTGCTAGTAGGATAGATCTGTGCGTTCAGCTCCGCCCCCAGCAGCACGATCACGGAAATAATATAGAGCCACACCAGCAGCGCTATCGCCGCGCTCAGTGACCCATAGACCACCGTGTAGGTGGCGTAATGCGTCACGTACCAGCCAAAGAACATCGTGGCCGGAAACCAAAGCACGGTCACAAACACCGCGCCCGGCACCACGCTGCGCCATGATCGGTGTCCGGGAATCCCAAAATAATAGATGAGGCTTACGAACGCCATGCTGGTTGAAAGCGCAATCGCCCAGCGCACACCGTCCCACAGCAGCACCACCAGCGGCTTGAACAGGTGGATCGTCTCAGCCTGCACCCAGTTCTCCACTTCGCTGCCAAACGCCACAAGAATGGTAGAGAAGGCAAACGGGATCAACGCCAGGAAAACGAGATACAGCGCAATCGCCCGCTCCTTCCAGAATCCCCAGGTGTTGGGCTGGTTGTAGGCCCGCCGGAATCCGTCCATCCAGGAGATCATCACGCCTGACGCAGCCAGCAGCGTCACCGTCGACGCAGAATAAAGGATCCGGTTGGCATGGTGTTGCTTGGTCTGGAA
>JBAIYI010000202.1:0-4160 GCA_037915955.1 Terriglobales bacterium | reverse complement strand
CTCGTCGCCGAACTCAAAGCCCCCATCAACATCCTTGCTGGGCCCGGCGTGCCTGATATCAACGAACTCAAGAAACTCGGCGTTAAGCGCATCAGCTATGGCTCCGGCCCCATGCGCGCCGCAATGGGTTTCCTCCGCAGCATCTGCCAGGAAGCTCTCGATACCGGAACTTACAAAACTATGCTCGACACCGCCGTCACCTACGACGAGATGAACGCCCTGGTCACTCTCAAAACCGCAGTTGCCAAATGACGATTGGCTGCAGAATAGTAGATGCGTGTCAATCAAACGTGCAGCCATAACCGGGGCGGCTATCGGAACAACAGTCACCGTCATCATGCTCTCCTTGGAGCAGATCAGGCCCTTTTCGCCGCACGCGAATGCCGCCGTCGAGAGACTTACCTTCCGGCTGTGCCCTCTTTATATTCTCGGGTTCGCCAGCGGAGTCGGCGCGACAAAACTTGTGATCTTCACGATCATTGGCAACGCGTTTCTGTACGCCGCCGGGCTGTGTCTATTCGCCCTGCTTTTCTCTCCATTCCGGCGCAAAGCGGCCTCTGGTTAATTTGCCCATTGTGACTGTCTGTCTCGATCAGAGTTTGACTCAGCAAAATTGATCCGAGCGCCGCAGGCGCGACATGAGGTTAGCCCCCGGTGAAGCGCAGCGTAACCGGGGGTGTGCTGCATTAAAGAGACGAGCGCCGTAGGCGCGGCATCCCAAATCTCCCCGACATTCTTGGCGGAGTTCAAGGGATGCTACAGGATATCCGAGTCCCTCCCGCCACCACATCTCCGACTTCAGAGGAAAAATGACGTAAGCAACCGAAAAGCACAGCGCAATCTAAAACCCTTCTTGGGCATTCCATTGCCGTGGACGTCGGCGTAGTTGGCTCATGTAGCACAGCCGCCCTCGGCTGTGCGCCTTCCGTGTTTCTTTTGCGCGCACCCCGCGGCTTCTCATCCGCTTCCTCAGCCTTCGCGGCTTTCATGCACCGCTTGCACACACCGGTGGTGTTGTCTTTGCGCAGCATCACGCCGCATCCAGGACACTTCTCCTGAGAAGACAAAGGAGAACCTTCTTTATTGTTGTGTCCTCTATTTCCTCTGCGTTTCAAAGGTGTTTCTTGTTGAAACTGGCGCAACGAGAATACGAGCGCCGCAGGCGCGGCGCCCAATTTGGATTCTTTGGCAATTTTCGGCGTTTCTGTCAATGCTCCTCTGGCTGATTGCCCTTTGCTAGTTGCCAATTGCTTCCTGCTCCAGCTCTATCTCCATCCCCTCGCTCGCAGCCCGCACCCTCGGGTAATACTCACGCGCCTTTGCCACCACTGAATCAATGCACGCGTCGGTGTGGTCAGGATCGTGGTGGAAGAGAATCAGCTCTTTTGCCCCGCTACCCATGGCCACGTTCACTGCTTCGCGCCAGTGGCTGTGTCCCCAGCCACGTTTGCGGGCCTCGTACTGTTCAGGCAGATATTGCGCGTCATAGATCAGCACGTCAGCGCCTTCCGCCAGCTTGCGTACGTTCTGGTCAAAGATCATGTGCCCTGGTTCGTTGTCCGTGGCATACACCAGTACGCCATTTTTCGTCTCCATGCGGAATCCCAGGCAGCCCTGCGGATGATTCAGCCACTTTGTATGGATCACGCAATCGTCAAATTCCAGCCGGCCCTCTTCAATGTCATAGAACTTGCGCTCCGCCTTCATCTCATTCATGTTGACCGGAAAATACGGGTCAGACATCTGCTCTTCAATCGCCGCCTGCAGACCGCGCGTCCGATTGGAAGAGTGAAAATAGAACGCATTGCCGGAATTGTTATAGAGCGGCGTAAAAAACGGAATGCCCTGGATGTGGTCCCAGTGAAAGTGCGATAGAAAAATATGCGCGCACATCGGGCTGCCGTTCGCTTCCTGCTGCAATTGCTTGCCCAGGTTGCGGAACCCGGTTCCGCAGTCAAACACGTACACCTGTCCGTTCACGCGTACTTCCACGCATGAGGTGTTTCCGCCATAGCGTAAGTTTTCGGCCTGGGGCGTCGGCGTCGAGCCCCGCACACCCCAAAAACGAACGAGCATGCCAGATTCCTATGGGTGCAATGCTTTCAAGGGGGTTCAGCTTCGCTCGCGTGCACCGGCGCGAACCTGCATAACTTGCATGAAGATGAACGAATTGCCACAAAGTATAGCCGAAAGTCCCCGGCCTGAATGTGCTCTGATCATAAGGCTTTACTCCAGCCGGACGCGTTCCCATCTCGCCACAGTACATGGCCTTCAGGATTGGAAACTCTCATGTTGCTTCTAGTCCCGGCCCTGAGCGAAGTCGAAGGGGAGGGATCCCTATAGCTCTGGATTTGCCTCCGGCTTATCCAAAAACGTAGGCGTAGAGACTCGGCATGCCGCGTCTGACTGCCAGTCGGAAGCCAAGCTGCCACGTCCTATTCAAGATTGTGGAGCGCAGCCGCCCTCGGCTGCGTCGATGTTCGTGTGGCCACTTCCCTCCGTGCACTCCGTTCCCCGCCTTTAGCCCATGTTGCTGATTTACCAAACAACCGTTTCTTTGCTGTTCTCGGTGTCTCCGTGCCTCCGTGGTGGATTCTTTCGTTAGCGAACTCTCAAAATGCCACCGGGCTTACTGCTATCTCCCAAAAAACCTGCTCAGCTCTATCACCTCCAGCGGACACTCCTTCCAGTTATGCACCCAGCACACCAGCAAATCGCATCCCTTCGGGTTGTGCCTGTGTTCCACGAATCCCCGGCTCTCGAATTCCAGCTCAGCCAGCGTCAACTGCAGCCGGCCACCCTCCATCCGGCGCAGCGCCTCCACGTCCGGAAACGCCGACTGCACCCGGGTAAGAATGAAACCCAGCTCGGGCGCCATGGCTGCAAAAAGGGCCAGCACGCCTGCCTCATTGATCGGCGCATTGGCCATCGCGGGATGCCCAATCGGCTCGCCGTACATCGGCTTATCGCTATTCGGCTTGGGCCGTTTTAGCAACCGTTCTTCTGTCAGTCCGCTCGTCTGTTCCGGGTCCTTTCTCGCCGTGAACGTCCGTCCGTTCTGCGCCCTCAATGAACTTGCTGACGACTGTTTCCTCATGATTTCAGCCACGTCCGCCCACTCGCCTTCCAGCTTCTCCAGCTCCATGAACTTCTGCATCCCGCTTTTCACCAGCGACCATCTCCGGAACCGCCGCACCAGACATGCGCTGGATACCATCGTGGCGGCATGGAATTCCGTGATCGTAGGCACCTTGCCCACTTTCCGCGTCGCCGTGGCCCACAGCGTGAACAGCTCCAGCATGGTTCTCGGCCGCGCGTGGTCCTGCCGCGCCAGCCCGCACTGCTCCAGCGCCGCTCCATAATTCCCGAACCGGCGATTGATCTGCGCCCGGTAGATCTTTCCTCCGGTCATCTCTTCCAGTTCGCCGCTCATCGGCGCCCGCCCCAGCTTGTCGGCGACCTCTTTTATTGCTGCAAGAATCTCCTCCTTCTGCTTCTTCTGCCGCTCGCTATGCAATGCTCTCTGTTTGTTCTCTGAAGGACTGGTCATAGTTCTCCTCTGAAAATAAAAAAGCCACCGGTCAAGGTGGCTTGATGTTGGTTCATGTCTTGGAAATTGTGTGCGACCGCGGATAAAGTTAACACTGTGGAGCGCAGGCGCCCTCGCCTGCGCGTCTCGTCGTCCTGCGCGGAACGAAGGAGCCTCTGGTGTCAATTGAGCGAACCAAATTACCGAACGTTCTTTTTTAACGCGGCCAATCTGTTTCGGGGCTGAATGCTGACGACTGATTGCTGAGTGCTCCAGGTTCCGCAAGGGCAAAGGCCAGTAGCTAGCAGCTAGTAGCTCCTTCAAAATCAGTGCTTTTAATGAAAATCAGTGGTGAGCTTGTCCAGATACACTTCTTCCCCAAGTGGTTTCCTGGCGAAAACCGTGCGCTTAACTGGGATAGCAAGGGCGGACGAGCCTCTTGGGCACCAGAACGGACGGGACTCTTTTCAAAGCCGTCCGGCGAATCTGCAGCCAGTCGCCCTTGCCCCGCCCGTCCTCACAATGGACGCATCGGGTGAAGTGCCCGGCGCTGCTCCCGGTCGTTCTTTGCAGCATTGTTGAGAATACCTCAAAACCAAGAGGAAAACAATAGGCGTATACGATTTATTTT
>JBAIYI010000599.1:0-4695 GCA_037915955.1 Terriglobales bacterium | reverse complement strand
CCTTGCACCGCTGCGTCTTCGTGGCGCTGCTCGCGGCCATGATGCTGGCGTCCGGCTGCGTCATCTCGCCGCGCAGGATTGTCGGCGGAGGCGCCACGCCCACGCCGACTCCTGGAGGCTCGCCAACACCGACGCCGGGCACTACTGCGGAAACGCTCTATGTTTCCGATTCCAGCACCAACTCCATTCTGCGCTTCAGCAATGCGGCGGTGGCCACCGGCAATGCCTCTCCCGCGGTCCTCTCCGGAGCGGCTACGCAGCTCAACTCCCCGCAGCATATCTTTATTGATGAGCCAAACAACAGGCTGTATGTGGCGAACCAGGGCACGGGTTCCGTTCTCGTCTGGGATGCCGCCAGCACCAAATCCGGGCCGGCGGCACCGAATCGAACCATCTCCGGCCTCGCGACCAATCTGCTCTCTCCGGTGGATGTAGCAGTCGATACCGGCAAAGATCTGCTCTACGTTGCTGATGGCCGCGATGTTTTTGTGTTCAGCGGTGCATCCACGGCCAACGGAAGCCCGCCGCCGCTGCATGACATTCAGGTCGGCTTTGTGATCGGCGGGATGTATCTGGATGCCACCAACGATCGACTGTTTCTGACCGATCCAGGGGCCAACCAGGTCAACGTGTTTAACAACGCGAGCACCCTGAATCTCACGGTTGCCCCTTCGCGCTCCATTTTCGGTTCTGCCACGCTGCTCAACCAACCCACCGGAGTGGCGGTTGATTCGGTGAATAAGCTGATCGTGAGCAACGCGGGAAATAATTCCATCACGGTCTATGTGAACGCTGCGGCGGTCAACAATAATGCTCCATCTTCCATCACGCTTCAGGGGGCGAACACCACGCTGAACGTGCCCCACCAGATCGCCGTCAACAAGACGAGCCCAGTGGAAGTTTTCGTGGCAAACTCCGGCGCCGCCAACGTTCCCATATTTTCCAATCTGGGGCAGACCCAGGGAAACATTCTGCCCAGCCGCAATATCGTCGGATCTTCCACCAACCTTTCCAATGTTGGCGTCCGCGGCATTGCGCTGGATACAACACGCTAGGCAGGGAAGCATTTTGATTTTTCACGGATGAGGTAAAGGTACTGTGGCAAAAAAGACGGGACTGGTACTGTTCACGCTGCTGTTCATCATGACGCTCTTTTCCGGATGCGTGATTTCTCCGCGCCGGAATCCCGACGGCAGTCTGGCGAATCCCACCCCCACGCCGACGCCCACGGGTACCCCCGTTCCGACCGCTACGCCTACTCCGACTCCGGTCCCGACGCCAACTCCAACTCCCACGCCCGTTGTGGCTACCGGGAAGCTCTATGTGACGGGACGAGTCGATAACCAGATCCTTCGCTTTGACAACGCTTTCACCGCTGACGCCAATGTTGCTCCTGGAGCTACCATCGCCGGCGTTGCGACCAAACTCTCTGGCCCTGTAACCATTGCCGTTGATGGAGCCGCTGATCGCTTGTATGTACCGAACCATGACAATGCCACAATTTCGATCTTTGATGGCGCGAGCACCCTTACCGGCACAACGAATCTGACTCCGACGCGTATCATCAATGGACCGACTACATTGCTGACCCTTCCCGAGCAGGTGGTGCTCGACAAAACCCATGATCTCCTCTACGTGGCCGACGACATCGACGTCTATGTTTTTTCTCCCGCCTCTACTGTTAATGGAGATCAACCTCCGGCGCGCCACCTTATTGTGGGTTTCACCGCTACAGCAATCCTTCTTGACGTAGCGAATGATCGCCTTTACCTCGCGGACGCAACCGGGAATGCAATCAATATCTATGATGGAGCCAGTACGCTGAACGGCACAGTGACTCCCACCCGCCAGATCACCGGGGCTGCTGCTGCGTTAAGTCAACCGGTTGGGCTGCAACTGGATTCTACGGGCCGGCTCATCGTATGCAATTCCGCGCCGCCCAGCATCAATGTTTACGGCACCACAGGTACGGCTCCCGCCTTCAGCATTTCCGGGAGTTCAACTGGTTTCATCGCTCCCAGCCAGATCGCTTTCGATCCCAGCGGATCAGGCACGCTCTATGTCGCCGATCCTGGGGCAGCGAAAGTTCTGATCTTCGGAAGTTTCAACACAACGACGGGTGGAAATTTGACTCCGAGCCGGGCCATCTTCGGCGCTTCCACGGGATTGACCACCAAGTCCTCGAACTCCGGCATCGCGCTGGATACGACGCGATAGCTCCCAGGATTTTGCAGTGAGCAGTACTTGACTGGCACAGCCGTCCCGGCTGTGCCTTTTTTCTGGAGATGCTCATTCTCCAATGAACCGGCGCCTTCCGATGTTGCGCTCCGCAACCGCGGCAAGACTCATACCCTTGAGACTTGTTCTTCCAGTTCAGCCGGGAACTCAACCACTGATCCTGAGTTTCTGCTCTATACTCATCCCAAGGGCAGGACGGAATGGACTCGAATCAAAAAACTGCAGCGCCACACCTTTCAATCTTCAACACATCAGCCTGCGGGGTTTGCGGATTGATTCTGGCGGCGATCCTTGTTCTGTCCGGTGACGCTATGGCGCAAAATCAGCCAAGCCCCACGCCCGCACCCAATGCTCCCGCGGAAGCGGGAGGTCCGCACGGCGACATCGGTCCTATTGCGATCCCAAAAAAGAAGGAAGAGCCGCCGAAGAAGGATGAAGCGCCGCAAACGCCCAGGAAGGATCCGGGGCTTGACAACTTTTCCATGAAGGTCGCCTCGCAGCTGGTAACGCTGGATGTAGGCGTGCTTTCTAAAGACGGCACTTTCATCCCCGGATTGAAGAAAGAGTATTTCCGCGTTCTGGAAGATGGCGTTCCCCAGACTGTCACCTCGTTCAATCAGACTCAGGCGCCGATCACAGCGGTGATGCTGGTGGAGTTTTCCAACAATCAATACTTTTACAGTTTCCAGATCGACTCCATCAACGCCGCCTGGGTATTTGCCCAGTCCCTCAAGAAAGAGGATTGGGTGGCGATGATCAGCTATGACCTCAAGCCCCACATCCTGGAAGACTTCACGCAGGACAAGCGCCGCGTGCAGGGTGCCATCGCCAGTCTGCAACCCGGAATGGCCATGAGCAAGGAGATGAACCTCTTTGACGCGCTCTACGAAACACTTGACCGTCTGGAAGGGGTGGAAGGGCGCAAGTACATCATTCTCATTACCAGCGGACGTGACAGCTTCAGCAGGTACACCCTCGATCAGACGCTGAGGAAAGTCCAGGCATCCAGGGATACCGCCATCTACGTGATCAGCACCGGGCAGGCGCTGCGCAACTATGCGGAATCGCGCGGCATGATGCGTTATCTGTGTCCCATCACCGAGTTCGAATGCCAGATGTCATTTGCCCAGGCGGACAACCAGATGGCCGCCATTGCGCGAATGACCGGCGGCAGGCTTTTCAAGCCCTTATTCACGGCCAGTTTCAGGGATGCATTTCTCGATATCTCACAGACCATCCGCAACCAGTACAGTCTGGCTTATCGCCCAACCAACTCTGCGCAGGACGGCACCTATCGCAAGATCAAAGTCGAACTCGTGGACGAAAATGGTGCGCCCTTGAAGATGAAAGACCAGAAGGGCAGGGAAGTGAAGTACCAGATCATCGGCCGCGAGGGCTACAAGGCGAAACAGCAGGTCGAGTAGAGCACTCCTGCCTCCCCATCTACGAGGCCACAAAATGCGCTCCTCGAATCTTACTCTCTTCTGATTAACGACTTTAATTACCCCCTAATGCGTTGCTAATCCCCGCAGCGCAGCATAATCCATCGGATTCCGCTGCGCGGAACTTTGCGCCCTTCACCTGCGCAGGAATCCACGCCTTGCAAGATAGCGAGGCTTCTTCCGGATGGTTCAGTTGTCGCGCATTTGATGTTTGCGCCGTTTTCTCACGGATGAGAGCAGTGCTGGATTAAGCAATTTAATGCCGCGCTAAGAAAGCTCTAACGCGTGCGCATTAGTTTGCAGTTACATATCGCGTCACGACACTCGTGTCACGACTATCGCGTCACGAATGAAAAAGCAGGAGAGCCAACTTCCGGGCTCGAACGTTGCAGGCATTTTGAAAAGTTTCCTGGAGGCAAGCCATGCGGGCTGCTAGTGGTACCTATTTCTCTGTTTTGCGTCAGCGAACGGACCTTCCCAAGCAGAATTGGATACTCATTGCGCTTGTTATAGCGCTCGCATGTGTGCTGCCCTTGAGCGCGCAAGCCCAGAGCAGCTTCGTCTACGTGGACAACCAGAAGTCCTCGAACTCGGTCTCCGCCTACAAGGCGAGTGCCACCGGTACGTTGACGCAGATCACCGGTTCTCCTTTTCTGACCGGTGGTGTTGGCTCCAGCGTCTCGTGTGCCGGCCTGAATCGCATGGCAATAAGTACGGTGAACAACCTGCTCTTTGTCGCGAACACCGGGGACCGCACGATCACGCCATTTCAGATCAATCCCACCACGGGCGCTCTCACCAAGACAGTGGGCGCGCCGTTTGCAAGCGGCCTGACGGCCGATGCCTGCCAGGGATTGTCGATTGCCGTGACTCCGGATGGCGCATTCCTGATGGCTGCGAGTAATGGTCAGATCCGTACGTTCAGCGTGGCAGCGAATGGCGCCTTGAGCGCGCCCACCACCACCGCGAACTGCTGTTCGCCGAACACCAGCATGACCATCTCGCCCGATGGACG
>JBAIYI010000473.1:0-3753 GCA_037915955.1 Terriglobales bacterium | reverse complement strand
GCGCCTTCACGGAAAAAAACGGCTTCGATGCGCATCCCGCTGCGGATCGCCTCTTCGATCATGCGCACGCCTTCCACAGCGACGGCGCCAGTCGAGGAGGGCTCTGCCTGTGTAAAGCAGTTTCGCAGATCCTTGACCGCCGCATTTTGACGGCTGGTGATTCTGCGCAATCGGCCTTCAATTCCGGGTGACACAGGAAGATGATAAATGGAGCAGGCCAGAGCGGGTCTGCCGAGCGTCGGACTAGGCTTTAGTCCCAAGCTGGTTTATGCTTACAGGTTTGCTTCGCCTGCGCGGAGCCAAGATCCAATCATCAGGAGCTGTTGTTTGACTGCGGAAATCGTCAAGATCAATCCGGAAAATCCAGACAAACGCATGGTCGCGTACGTGGCCGAGCAGATTAAGAGAGGCCAGGTAGCCGGCATGCCGACCGATACTTTTTATGGACTCGCCGCCGATCCTTTCAACCTTCGTGCGGTGGACCTGATCTACGATGTGAAATCGCGCAGCCGTCATAAGCCGTTGTCACTGCTGATTGAAAGCGTGGAGCAAGCGGAATACCTTTCCCGCCCGCTGCCGGAGATGTTTTACGAAATCACCCGGAAATACTGGCCGGGGCCGCTTACCATCATCGTTAAGGCTTCCGAACGGCTGCCCTTGAAGGTTACGGCCAATACTGGCAACGTTGCCCTGCGTGTGCCCGCAGCGAAGATTCCTGTAGACGTGATTCGTGCAGCCGGAGTGCCGATAACCGCAACTTCCGCGAATGTGAGCGGAGCCAGCGAATGCACCACAGCAGACGGGGTAAGAAAGCAACTGGGAGACAAAATCGGGCTGATCGTGGACGGCGGCACCAGCCCTCGCGATGTAGCCTCCACCATCCTTGACATGAGCGAGCCGGGAAAATGCGACATCCTGCGCCTGGGCGCCATCCCGGAGAACGAACTGGCGGAGTACGTTCGCTATCGGTGATGCCCAAATTCCGCAAACAATGGCTGCTGTGGCTGCTTGTGGCGCCAGTTGTTTATGTGGGGGTGGTTTATCTTCTGGTGCTTCGCCCGTGTTCCCCTGATGAGATTCAGAAAGCTGATGCCATTGTGGTGTTTGGTGCAGCGGAATATGACGGCCGGCCGTCGCCGGTCTACCGCGCCCGGCTTGACCACGCGGCAAAGCTGTACCACCAGGGCGTGGCTCCGCTGGTAATCGCGAGCGGCGGATCCGGCGGTGACCCTAAATTCACGGAAGGGGTTGTGGGACGCGAATATCTTCGCACGCTCGGCATCCCGGATAGTGACCTGATCGCCGAAACCCAGGGAGATGACACTGCAACCTCCGCCCGCCGCATTGCCGCAATCCTTCGCGCGAATTCAATGAAGACCTGCGTTGCCGTGAGTGACGCCTACCACATGTTTCGCATTCGCCAGATGCTTGGCCACGAAAACGTGAAGGTGTACTGTTCGCCGCGCCCGAATTCAACGCCCCGGACTTTCTGGAAGCGTCAATCTGCCTTGTTTCATGAGATCGGCAGTTACACGCTCTGGCTGGTCGGACTCAGCTGAGCGCGAGAGCCAGAGCAGCTGCTGACGCGGTGCTGAGCACGTTGACAGCATCATTGTTCAGCAGGCCGCGGCGTTCGAAAATGGCGCCCAGCACGCTGTCAACCAGCATTCCTGCGAATCCCGCGGCCGTCGCCAGGAGTGCCTGTTGGATGGTTGCCAGGTGCAGTACACCTGCTGTAGTGGCAACAGCCGCGGCCGCGACCAAAGCCGCCCCCGTGCCGTGAACGCTGATCCCTCCATCCACACCCGGCGGCACCGGCTTCCAGCTTGTCAGGAGCACCGTTCTACCGGGGAACGCCAGTCCGATCTCGCTGGAGCAGGTATCTGCTGCTACTTCTGCCATCACTGCTATGGCGAGCAGCAGGTCCTGCTTCGCACCAATAGCGATAACGACCAGGGCCATTCCCAGATTAGAGATCACTTGGGATGCGGAGCGGCCGCGAGCGCTCTCTGCGGCGTGCAACTCCTTTTTGCGGGTTTTGCCCGCCCGCGTGGCAATGAGCGTCAACACGAACACAGCCAGCAGAACCAGGAAGAGCCTCGGCTGGCGCAACGTGAGCCCAAAGGAGACTGCTGCGCCCGCCAGAGCTCCTGACCGCGTTACTCCCCGGGCTATCCAGGCGAGCAACGCAAAAGCCGCCGTAATCCCCGTTGCAAACCAGAGTCTCTGGTTGGACGCCGGCTCCCATGCTCTCCAGAGCTCATGCACGACGAGCATAAACGCTATGCCCAGAGCCAGATAGTCGAGTGCGAGTTGCCGTTGTCTCTCCAGCAGAGCCCCCGGTCAGAGTGGAATATGTGCAAGCGGCACGCGGACGCTTGTAGCGCATCCTATATGAAAGTCCTGTCTTTTCAACAGGAGGGTTATGCCTGCTACGGTCTGGTCTGGTTATCTCACTTTTGGCCTCATTTCGATGCCGGTGCGGCTCTACTCCGGCGCGCGCAGCACACGCATTTCGTTCCACATGCTGCACAGGAAAGATCTTACGCGGGTTAAGCAGCAGCTTTATTGCCCAAACGACAACGAGGTAATCTCACGCGATGAGATCGTGAAGGGCTATGAATATCGCAAAGGTGAATACATCGTCGTGGATCCGGCAGAGATCAAGAAGATCGAGCCCAGAACTGCCAAGGCCATGGAAATATTGGAGTTCGTAAAGCAGGAGGAGATCGATCCAGTTTACTTTGAATCGTCTTACTATCTCACTCCTGATGAGGCCGGCAGAAAGCCCTACGCCCTGCTGCAGCGAGCGATGAAAGAAACCGGTTTTGTGGCCGTCGCCAAACTCGCAATGCACAATCGCGAATACACCGTTTTTCTCAGGACTTACGAAGAAGGTCTCATGCTGCACACCATGTATTACGAGGAGGAAATTCGGGAAGCTCCGTCCGTTTCCAATCATGTGGATGTAAAGGAATCCGAGGTGAAAGTCGCGCACCAGCTGATTCAGGCTCTCGCCTCAGATTGGGACCCCTCGAAATACCACGACGTCTTCGAAGACAATTTGAAAACGCTGATCAAGGCCAAGATGGAAGGCGGCGAGGTGACGGCCGTCGAGAAGCCAGCCAAGCCCGCAGCTCCGGCTGACCTTATGGAAGCTCTGCGACGGAGCCTGGCTGAAATCGGCGACAAAAAGAAGGGACCTCAGCGTGTGGAGGCAGTCCAAAAGCAATCTGAGGTCCACGTAACTCACAAAAGGGCTTCTTCCAGCCGCAAAAAACCCCCGCGACGGGCGGCCTGAGCCCCTCAGAATTGCTGATTTCCCGCGGCAGCCGCTACAATTACATTCTCACGCAATAATTCTGGCCTGAAACGTTCATCGGGGTAGGTCCGAACGGAGCCGTAATGATATTGAGATTGAAGACCTTTTGGCTGGTCGTTGCGGCCGCCATTTTGGTTCTGATCCTGGCTGGGTGTAATGACACCCTGCGCCAGTTCATCACCCCTGTGCCTTCGCCTACCGGCGATCCCTCCGCTCTTTCCAATGCGATCGTGCTTTCGCGGAATCCCCCGGTCAACAATCAACCGCAGCTCGGCAGCAACCTCCACATCGATGTTTCAGGCGATTCAGTGGCTGGAATTGTGCCGCTGGGGCCGGATCCCACGTTCATCGGCAAGAGTTCAAATCGGATTTTTGCACTCAACAGCGATAGCACCGTGACTTCCTATCTTGCATTGAGTCCGCTAACACAG
>JBAIYI010000108.1:0-2601 GCA_037915955.1 Terriglobales bacterium | reverse complement strand
TAGTGCAGCGCAAAGACGACAAGGAAGAGGTCATTTCCGAGCGGTTGAAGAGCTATGAACGCATGACTCGGCCGCTGGTGGAGTATTACCGCAAACGGGGTTACCTGCACATGGTGAATGGAGAGCTTCCGGTGGATGAAGTCACCCACCAGACGCTGGCCATGATTGAAGGCGCGGCTGCGGCGTAGCAATGATTAACTGCAAGTCACATTCGGAACTGGAAAAGATGCGGCGCAGCGGGCATATTGTCCGCCAGGTACTGGAGACCGTAAAGGCGCTGGTGAAGCCGGGTGTCTCCACCATGGACCTGGAGCGCACGGCGGAAGAGAAGATCAAGGAACTGGGCGCAAAGCCGGCTTTCAAGGGATATTACGACTACCCTTGTGTGCTGTGCACCTCAGTGAACAACGAGATCATCCACGGCATCCCGTCAGAGAAGCGGGTGCTCAAGGAAGGCGACATCGTCTCGATCGACTGCGGCGTGGTGCTGGACGGTTACTACGGTGATTCGGCGATCACGGTCCCGGTGGGGCAGTCTCTGGCGCCCGAGTTGAAGAAGCTGCTGGAAGTCACGGAAGAGTCGCTGAAGAAGGCGATTGCCGAAGTCCGGCTGGGAAAGACGGTCGGCGACGTGGGTGCGGCAGTCCAGGAATACGTTGAAGCAAACGGCTTCAGCGTTGTTCGCGATTTTGTGGGACACGGAATCGGAACGCGGCTGCATGAAGATCCGCAGGTGCCGAATTACGGTGTTCGCGGCCACGGCACGCGGTTGCGCGAAGGCATGGTGCTGGCGATTGAGCCGATGGTGAACATCGGCAAACCGGGAGCCAGGGTTCTGGAAGACAAGTGGACCGCCGTGACCGAAGACGGCAGCTACAGCGCCCATTTTGAGCACTGCGTGGCAGTCACAAGAAATGGGCCGATGATTTTAACGGAGTAGCTTCTAGCTAGTAGCTCCTGGCTGCTAGCCTGGGAAGCAAGATGCAAGCGGGTTGGAACGCCCGATGAGAGTTCAGGAATTTGAGTGGAGCCAAAGCTAGCGGCTAGAAGCTAGCAGCTCCCGCAGGAGCTGAGTGAGCAAAGAAGACGCGATTGAAGTCATGGCCGTGGTGATTGAGCCGCTGCCCAATGCCATGTTCCGAGTGGAACTGGAGAATAAACATCAGGTGCTGGCGCACGTCTCCGGCCGGATGCGCAAGAACTTCATCCGTATTCTTCCCGGCGACAAAGTAGCGGTTGAGCTTTCGCCCTACGATCTGACCCGGGGCAGGATCGTGTACAGGTACAAATAAGAACGAATTTTTAAATTTCAAATCTTCAATTTGAAATTTGCGCCAGAACGTGGCGGATTGGAAAAAGGAAACATGAAGGTTCGGGCATCAGTAAAGAAGATTTGCGACAAGTGCAAGATCGTGCACCGCAAGGGTGTGGTGCGGGTGATCTGCGAGAACTCGAAACACAAGCAGCGCCAAGGGTAAGTTTTTAACGGATCGGGACGACCGCCAAGCCAGGCTGTAAACCGATCATGGAAACAAAAGAGGAGACAAAATGGCACGTATTTCAGGCGTCGATCTTCCGCGCAACAAGCACGTGGACATCGCGCTGACCTATATCTACGGAATCGGCAATGCCCGGTCAAAGACCATCCTGAGCGCGGCCAAGGTTGAGCCGCTCAAGAAGGTGCAGGACCTGAACGAAGATGAGGTCAACCGCATCCGCCAGGTGATCGAGAACGAGGGCAGCGTGGAAGGTGATCTGCGCAAAGACATCTCCATGCACATCAAGCGGCTGATTGAAATCGGCTCGTATCGCGGCTACCGCCATCGCCGCAACCTGCCAGTTCGCGGACAGCGCACGCATACCAACGCGCGCACCCGCAAGGGCCCACGCAAGGGCACGGTAGCGAACAAGAAGAAGGCGGCGGCAAAGACATAGCTGCGAGCTTCTAGCTGCTAGCTAGTAGCTGGAAGCCAGAGGCGAATGGCCATACCGCCGGCGAACGCCAGCGTGATGGATCCGAAAAAAGATCTGAGGAATACGTAAATGGCAAAAGCAGCAGCGGCCGGCGGCGGCGCCACCGGAACCAAAGGCAAGAAGAAGGTATTCAAGAAGAAGGAACGCAAGAACGTTCCGCACGGAATCTGTTACATACAGGCTTCGTTCAACAACACGATCGTGACCATCACGGACGGCGAAGGACGCACGCTCTCATGGAAGAGCTCAGGCTCGCTGGGCTTCCGCGGGTCGCGAAAAGGCACTCCATTTGCCGCGCAGCAGGCCGCGATGAACGCCGCCAACCAGGCGCGCGATCATGGCATGCGCAGCCTTGACGTGCGGGTGAACGGTCCGGGGTCGGGACGCGAGTCGGCGATCCGGGCGCTGGCTGCCGCAGGCCTGGATGTGCGCTCGATCCGCGACGTTACGCCGATCCCACACAACGGCTGCAGGCCGCCGAAGCGCCGCAGGGTGTAATGTGGCAACTGCTCCGGAGTCAGTGCCGCAGAAGCTCTCAGGGCTGATTCCGCTGGCGCATGTCGCCGATGTGCAGAAGTCGATTGAGTTTTACCAACTGCTCGGCTTTGAAGTGAAGAACACGGTACG
>JBAIYI010000091.1:0-3010 GCA_037915955.1 Terriglobales bacterium | reverse complement strand
GGCGAAGAAGGGCTATTTTGTGCCCCGCCAATAACGATCAACATTGATTACGAATAAGGGCTCGGCCTACCGCCGGGCCTTTTTTCTGGACAGGGCTTCTCTGCCCGCCGTGACAGGTGCTGCTCAGTCCGGCAGCTTCCAAGCTTATAATGGATTCTTGAGAATCCCTGACATGCCCCCAATCCGTCTGTCAGCCATATTTTGTTTGTTCCTGCTGGTCTGTGCGTCAACTTTTGCTTCCGGACAGAGCCAGCCAGCGCAGCCGCCCGCCAGCGCAGCCGCTTCGAGTCAGGGATCACAGCCGAACTCACCCCAGCCGATTGATGATCCCAACAATCCGACGGTAAGAGTCCGCACGGACCTGGTGAATGTGATCTTCACGGTTACGGATAAGCACGGGAAATTCGTGCGAGACATGAAGCAGAACGAGTTCCGGTTCCTGGACAACAATCTGCCGCCGAAGCAGATCAACAGCTTTGAAGCCGAAACCAATCTTCCCATCCGGGTAGGGCTACTGATCGATGCCAGCAACTCGATCCGCGACCGCTTCCAGTTCGAGCAGCAGGCGGCAATAGAATTCCTGCAGCAAATTATCCGGCCAAGGAGCGACCAGGCGTTTGTGCTGGCGTTCGACGAACTCTGGGAGCTTACCCAGGATTTCACCAGCGATCTGGACAAGCTACAGAAAGGCGTGCGCGTGATCCGGCCGGGTGGCGGTACCGCGATGTGGGACGCGGTTTACCATGCCTGTCGCGACAAGCTAATGAAGGGCAAGGAAAGCGGGCCGGTGCGACGGGCCATCATTCTGGTTTCTGACGGTGACGACAACCAAAGCCGCGTGCTCAGGCAGGAAGCCATTGATATGGCGCAGCGGGCCGAGGTCATCATTTACACGATCAGCACCAATCTCACCACGAATCTGCAGGAGCAGGGTGACAAGAACCTGAAGATGCTGGCGGAAGCCACGGGCGGGCGGGCCTTCTTCCCTTTCAAGCTGGAGCAGGTGACCGACGCATTCCGCGACATTCAGGATGAGCTGCGCAGCCAGTATGCGGTTTCCTACAAGCCGGAACAGTTCGCCGCCAATGGCCAATTCCGGACGATCAAGATCATCCCGGAAAACAAGAAGCTCCAGGTACGAGCGAAGCGCGGCTACTTCGTAAAGTAAAACCCAGCAATTCTCATTCTGCCGGCGCGTAATAGCCTTTGCGCGCCTGGATCCTCATGTCCTTGGCTTTGATCTCAATCTTGCGGAACGACCCATCGTGCTTCTCGTTGGTGGGCGTGTAGCCGATGCTGTACTGGCTACGCAGTTCGTCGGAGATCTGCTGAAAAGCCTTCTGCAGCTTGTCAGGATTATTCACGGTGATCAGGCGTCCGCCGGTCTGCTCGGCCATCTGGCCCATGGCGTGGGAATCTGATCCGTATTGCGGGTCGCTGATAAGCAGCACGTAGGTAATTACGTCAGCTTTCTGGGCTGCTTCGATGGCGTTCTTCAAGGTGAGGCGGCTGCCCTGGTCAACACCGTCGGTCAAAACAACAATCGCTTTGCGGCCGACCTGGCGGCTCAAAACTTCGTCGGAGGCGAGATAAACACCGTCATAGAGCAAAGTGCCCTTTGGATGGGAGACAGGAATAGGACCTTGTCCGATTCCGGGAATGCCCCCGCTTCCGCCGCCCACGTTGATCCGGGCTTTTTCCAGTCCAGCGCGAAGCTGGCGCACGTTGCTGGTGAGATCCTGGAGCAGATCGACCGAAATATCGAATGAAATCACGAAGGCCAGATCTTTATCGGTAATTACCTGGCGAAGGAAATCGCCCGCCACGACTTTTTCTTCCGGGAGCATGCGTTGCATGCTGCCGCTGGAATCAATCAGGATGCCCAGCGTAAGCGGCTGATTGGTTTCAGCGGAGAAGTATTTGATGGTTTGTGGCTTGCCGTCTTCAAAGAGCTCAAACTGGTCCTGTTTCAGGTTGGGGACGAGCGCGCCATGCTTGTCTTTTACGTTAAAGAACACGTTTACCAGGTTGACCGTCTTGCGATAGGTGGGAATCTGGTCTGACTTCACGGGCGGCTGCTCTTGCTGCTGCTGTTGCGCCCAGACGGGCAGCAGGCAGGCTGCGACAAGAAGGCCGAGAAACGCGGTTCGCATAGCGCTCCCTTTCAAAATCATTTTGGGGGTTGAGAACATCTTATTAGATGCAAGCTGCTGTGTTTGTGAATGCCTGTCAAAGCTTACAATGTTCACACAGGCTTTGCCTGCCTTAAGCTGAAGGCGGTGCAAAGAACGGCAGATTCGGCGTTCCTTAATCGGAATATGCCTTGAGTTGGGTTAGGAGGATGGATGCGCGGCCCTGGTTCTGGAGTCGTTAAACTGATGTTCCTGCTGGCTTTAGCGGGCGCTGCCTGGGCCCAGAATGTGCCCGACGCACCCCAGCCCAAGCCTGACGCGCAACAACAGGGCCAGTTCCCTGACAACGCTCCCCCTGCCCCCAAGAACCAGCGGCCAGTGCCTGCTCCCGAGCCTTCGGCCACCCCAGCCCTGCCTCCGCAGGGGGCTGAAGCGGCCCCAGAGCCGACCGGCGACACCGTCATCACCAGCCGTAACGATCTCCCTCGGATCAGCATCATCACCACCTTCGTCCAGGTTCCAGTCACCGTCCGCGACAAATCCGGACGTCTTGTCTCCGGCCTTGGCCCCAAGGATTTCCTGGTCCTGGAAGACGGCGTCCCGCAGCAAATCAGGTTCTTCACCAGCGATCCCTTCCCGCTTTCGGCTGCTGTGGTTGTCGATACCGACCTGCCTTCCACAACGATGAAGAAGGTGAATGAATCGCTACCGGCCCTGATCGGCGCCTTCAGTGAGTTTGACGAAGTCGCGCTCTACCGTTACGGACACACCGTGCAACTGGTGTCAGGATTTACGGGCGCCACCAGCGTGTCCACCGTCAGCATCAACAAGATCAAGCGTCCTGGCCGCGAAGGCGGCCCGCCGATGGTGGGTGGCGG
>JBAIYI010000320.1:0-7369 GCA_037915955.1 Terriglobales bacterium | reverse complement strand
ACGGTTCGTGCTGTCGATCAGGTTGTTCCAGTACTGGAAGCCCAGGGTCAGCTGATTCACCAGAGTTGGCGTGAACGAGGAGTTCAGCGTCAGGTTGGCAGCTTGCAGGTGGTTGACCGTGAAGTTTCCTTCCGTCAGGTCAAATGTTGCAGCGCTCTGGTCATTCAGACTGTTATTGGCCTGCGTGGATACCGAGAGATACGCAGAGTGCTTGCTGTTGATGGTCCAGTCGATGCGACCATTCAGGCGATTCTCGTAGAACGGCGTCGGGATGATCTGCGAGGGCTGTGCTCCGAGACTGGTCACCAGGGACAGTTCCTGGAAAGCCTGAGGCACTTCGGCGAGTGAAGTCTGCTCACGCTGGCGCTCAAAGGCGAAGAAGCCGAACAGCTTGTCCTTCTTGATTGGTCCACCGAAAGAGCCGCCGAAGAACTGACGCTCGTATGGAGGATTGGCCGAGCTGAAGCCGCTGGGAGAACTCGGATCAGGCTGAGTCTGGTCAGCATTGAAGGCCTGCTCACGGAAGAAAGCGAAAGCAGATCCGTGATAATTGTTCGTTCCGCTCTTGGTGATCACGTTGATCGCGGCGCCAGAGGAACGGCCGTTCACGGCCGAGAAGCGCTGAGTGGAGATCTGGAATTCCTGCACGGCTTCCGCGGGAAGCTGCATCACAGGTCCGCCCACGGTGTTATCTTTGTTGTCCACACCGTTGATCGTTACATTGATGTTACGTCCGCCTTCACCGTTTACTGACAGAATCGAGTAACGGTTCTTCGTCGGATCGTAAGAATCGGCAGCTTTTACGCCTGGAGAGAGATACGCCAGATCGGCGATGTCGCGCCCAATCAGCGGCAAATCGGTGATCTGCTGCGGAGTGATGTTGGTGCTGACGTCAGTTTTCGTCTGGTCAACCAGCGGAGCCGCGGCGGTGACTTCCACCGTCTCGCTCACCCCACCCGGCTGCAAAGCGAAGTTCTGCGTCACCGTGCGGCCGATCAGGACTTCAACGTCCTTGGCTTCGCCGGCAGAGAACCCGTTGGCCTTTGCCTTTACTGTGTAAACACCGGCCGTAACCGCTTCAAAGCGGTAATCGCCTGAGTCATTGGTCTTGGTTGTCTTGGTATCGCCGGTCGCTTTGTTGGTCAAAGTGACTTCAGCGCCCTTGATCACGGCCTGGCTCTTGTCAGTGACCGTGCCCTGAAGACTGGAATTGGCTGTCGCCTGTCCCCAGAGATTTGCGCAGCTCAAAAGCATCAGACTGCCGATGAGTGCCATCAAATACCATCGTTTACTATCCATCCGTTTGCCTCCTCTTGGTGGTGAGCCCCTAGGCTGGGGCATTTTCTTTCCGGGAAAGCTCGTTACGCAGAGATACGGCTATCCCTTTCTTGCTGTCGAACATTCTTTCTTGTCTTGCTTTGGCCCCAACTCAATGAATGCGATCAGTCTTCAACCTGCTATAAGGAAATCGAAAAGTTGGGATTGCTGGAAGTTTTTTTGCCGATACATGCCTGATTATTCGCCAAACGCTACTTTCTGTTTTGCGCTGTGATGGCCGTCACGGCTTCATTAAACTTTGCAATTCTGGTTCCGCAGCGTTGCTTACCTGTGGATTCCGTGATGATCCCATAAAAAGAACAACTTGCAGGTTTTTGGGGGATTCTGCGGCAGAGGCGTCTTCTCGCCCATCCCAAAAACCGTAGGCGGCGGCTACTACTTCTAATAGACGCGCTACGCATGAACGGAATCAGTACATGGCCGCACTATGGCCACAAGGGCGATTCCGATATCGGCTGAGCGGTCAAGCCATTACCTGAAGGGCTCAGATTAGGGGTCTTTTCCGAGCCCTGCCTCGTATACAGCTCAGGCGATTATGATGGCCCTGTTCTTCACCGCGGTACAGGAAGCTCCGTTGATGGCAGAGAGCGCCTTAATCCGGCTGCGTAGTGGTGACATGGAGGCTCTTACCGAAGTAGTGGAGGAGCATCAGGCGCGTCTGTATCGCTATCTGTTACGCCTGGTCCGCGAGCCGGCCACCGCCGAAGACTTGTTCCAGCAGACCTGGATCAAGGTCATGGAGAAGATCAAGAGCTACGATCCACGCCGGGACTTCACGCCCTGGCTGCTGACGGTGGCGCGCAATCTCGCGCTCGATCATTTGCGCCGCTACAGGCCGGAGAGCCTGGACGAGCCGTTGCCTTCGGGCAATTCAATGGCAGAGCTGCTGCCGTCAGCAGAAGAGGACCAGGGCAGCGCGTTGCTGGCCGGCGAGCGATCGGAATTGCTGGCTCGGGCGCTGCTCCAGCTGCCGGTAGTCTATCGCGAAGTGCTGACGCTGCGGTTCGAAGAAGACTTGAAGCTGGAAGAGATTGCCGTGCTGCTGGCAGTGCCACTTTCCACGGTGAAGTCACGGCTAAGGCGCGGGCTGGAAGGTATGCGCAAATCGATATCGCCAGACTTGCAGGTAGGTTCGCATGGATAACACGAAAGAGAATCACCAGGAAATCCGAGAATTGCTGGCCTTCGCGGCGGTCTCCGCACTGGATGCGCGAGAGCAGGCGCAGGTGGAGGCGCATCTTCAGGCGTGTGAGACGTGCCGCCGCGAGTTTGGCGCTCTTCGCGGGCTCGCAAGCGAGCTCCGCGTATTGCCATCGCCAGTTCCGGCATTCGGGTTGGCGCAGCGGACCAGCGCACGTGTGAAGGCGGAGATGGCAGCGCGCGCCGAACGTCGCCGCCATAATCTGGTGCTGATGATGCTGATCGTCTTCGCGTGGATTGACACGCTGGTGATCTGGGCGGTGGCGCGCGTCTTCAGTGACGATCTTGCGCGCCTGCTCCATCTCTCAAGCTCACAGCTCACATACGGTTTGGTTGGTTATTGGCTGTTTGCCGTGACCGCCACATTCGCCCTCACCGCCAAAATCGGCCGCGTCCACCGCCAGAGGAGGCTTGTATGACTAGTTTTCAGGATGAACTCAGAAAAATTTCCGCTCTGGGCTGGTTTATCACCCTGCTTGCCAGTGCAGCAATGTTCTGTGTGCTGATGCTGGTAGCAGCGCCGAATGACAAGGGCATGAGTCATTGGCCCTTGTACGGGCAATTGCTGTTTTCCGGCTCCATGGCTCTCATCGTCTTTGTTTGGGCGCTGCTCATCAGCTACATCGCTGGCGACGCACGGCTCCGCGGCATGCGCGCATGGTTATGGGTGCTTATCTCCATCTTTGTCCCGAACATGATCGGGATCATCCTTTACTTTGTTTTCCGTGATCCCATGGTCGTTTGTCGCAATTGCGGCTATTCGGCGAAGGGGAACTTCACCTTCTGCCCGCAGTGCGGAACGGAGCTTCAGCCTGCCTGCCCCAATTGCCGCCGGGCGGTGGAGGCAGGATGGAAGAGCTGCGCGTATTGCGGCGCCGCGCTGCAAGGTGTTAACCAGCAGGTCTGATCTCAATCTCGGGCGCTTGGTACCGTTTCTTTAAGGTGCAAGCGCCCCGGCAGATTCGATATCATGATTCACAGCATGTCTCAAACCGTAGCCGCCTCTCGCCACCAGTTTCAGACCGACGACCCGCAGCTCCGCCCCATCGCGGAAAAGGTCTTGGCGCGCGAGCGCCTCACTTTCGACGATGCCGTCGCGCTCTACCGCTCGCCGGACATCCTTGCCGTTGGCTGGCTGGCGAACCTTGTGCGCGAGCGCATGCACGGTAACGTGACATACTTCAACGTCAACCGGCACATTAATCCGACGAATGTCTGCGTGGCTGCCTGCCGGCTCTGCGCTTTTGGCCGTAAGAAAGACGTGCCTGGCGCTTACACCATGGCGCTGCAGGAGGCTTTTGAGACAGCGGCCTCTGGATACTCGGAAGCGGTCACCGAATTCCATATTGTAGGCGGGCTGCATCCCGACCTGCCCTTCCAGTACTATCTGGATCTCATCTCCGGCCTGAAGGAACGGTTCCCCCAGGTCCATCTCAAAGCACTCACCATGGTGGAGATTGCCTTCCTGGCCAAGCGCGGCAAGCTGAGCATTGAAGAAACGCTGCGCCAGTTGAAAGCCGCGGGGCTTGATTCCCTTCCTGGCGGCGGAGCGGAAATCTTCATTGACCGCGTTCGTCGCGTGATCTGCGATCACAAAATTGATGGCGATCAGTGGCTCGATACGGCCCGCACCGCGCACAAGATCGGACTCAAGTCGAACGCCACCATGCTGTACGGCCACATCGAGAACGAAGAAGACCGCGCCGACCACCTGATGCGCCTACGCAACTTACAGGACGAGACCCACGGCTTCCAGACGTTCATCCCGCTCGCCTTCCATCCGGCCAACACACCGCTGTCACATCTGTTCACCACGACCGGGATGAGCGACATCAGGCAGATCGCCGTCAGCCGGCTGATGCTGGACAACTTCCCGCATATCAAAGCCTACTGGCAGATGCTGGGCGCGAAGATTGCACAGATCGCGCTACGCTTCGGCGCCGATGACATCGATGGCACCGTGGTGGAAGAAAAGATCTACCACGATGCAGGCGCAACCACTCCTCAGGGGCTACGCCGCAGCGAACTGGAACGCCTCATCCGCGAAGCAGGCCGCGAGCCCGTAGAGCGCGATACCATGTACCGGCCGGTCACTCGAACCGAAACCTCTTTCAGCATTTCGGTTTAGAAGCTTTCTCGTAAATCAGTTAGCCAGGCCGACACCGGTTCGGGGCTGCTGGTTGATTGCCCGTCCGGCTTCTCTCTTGCGTGTCAAAGATAGCTTTTGTTAACTGTGTAGCACAGGCGCCCCGCCTGTGCCGCAAGAATGACAAACTACCGCCGCAAATTGTCGCACACGTATTCCTGGTATTGGCGACGTGGAATGAGAAAGCCTAAACGGAAGCAGAAGATCAAACATCCGTGGCTCAGTGGAGAGTAACCGGCACAGGCGACGGCGCCTGTGCTACAAACGTGTACCCGATCGAGTTTTACGAGACAGCTCCTCTTCACTAGAACTTTCTCAGGTGTTTCGGACAAAAAAATGGGGACGCCTTTGCGTCCCCGAGTTGCTCTGCCCTGAATAGCTTTTAAGTCAATGGCGGTACTCCTCCGCTCGAAGGCGGTGGCGTGCCCGGGGTATTGGTCTGCGGTGTAGTTGAAGTTGGAGTTGCCGGAGTGCTCGTCGTTCCGGCTGGCGTTGCTACGGTCCCGCTCGGCTGAGTTCCCGCTGGAGCCGTCGCTGTTCCGCTGGCCGAGCCTGCTGGCGTGGACACGCTGCCTTGTGCTCCTGCGCTCCCGGGCTGCACGGCTCCATTCGCACCCACGGTTCCCACGGAAGTAGTTCCCGGCGTTCCCGACTGGCCCGGTCCCACGTTCGTCCCAATCGCCGTTCCGCTGACCACCAGCTCAACCCGGCGATTCATCTGCCGGCCCGCCGCCGTTGCGTTCGAAGCGACAGGATTCGATTCGCCCAGGCCACGCGTCGTGACTGCGTCCGAAGACACTCCCTGGCCGGTCAGAAAATCGGCTACCGTTTTTGCCCGCCTGTCAGAGAGCGTCTGGTTGTATTGCTGCGACCCTGTATTGTCGGTGAAGCCATCGATCTCCAGCTTCAGATCGGGATAAGCGAGAATGATGCCCGCTACTTTGGCGAGACGCAGCTTGGCGCCGGGCCGCAGCGTGGCTTTGTTTAAATCAAATAGCACGTCAGACATGTTCACGATCAGCCCTCGAGCCGTATCCCGCGTCTGTAGTACCTGGTTGAGCTGTGTGAGCAATCTCTGGCGCTGCTGCTCCGCCTGTTGCTGGATCTGAAGGCGCTGTTGCTCAGCTTGTTGTGCCTGCAACCTCGCCTGTTCGGCCTGCTGCGTCAGAGCCTGCTGCTGCTGTTCAAGACTCTGGCGTTGTTGTTCCGCTTGTTGCAGCTGCTGCTGCGCCGCGGCGCGGTCAGCAGCCGCTTGCTGGGCCGCCTGTTCGGCCTGCATCCGTGCCTGCTCCGCAGCCTGGCGTTCCTGGTCGGCGAGAGCGCGGGCTTCCGCCTGGCGCTGAGCTTCGTCCCGGGCCGCGCTCGCCCGGGCGGATGCCTGCTCCGCCTGTGTTTGCGCCTGCTGGATCTGGTCCCGAGCGCGCTGCCGTTCCGCTGCGGCGGCTTCCTGCTGTTTCTTTTCGAGCGTAAGGAGTCGCGCATCCTCGGCGGACTGGGTTGCCGCCCGGGCCACAGCCCCGATCGGAGTAATGCCCTGCTTCCGCCGGAAATAATCCTGGCCCTGCGCCAGATACGCCTGGGCCTTTTGCAAGGTGTCGGCGGCATACTGGTCAGCACCGGCAGCTTTTGCGATTGCGATTGAGTTTTCCGCTTCCTGCAGTTGCAATGGGACACTCTTATCCATGTTCGTGGCCGGCAGCTGTGCCGGGCTGATGTTTACGGTGTACTGCCCTTTTTGCAGGAGATCGAATTTCGCAGTGATCGGGTGAACTCCGCCCATGGTTTCAGGAAGGGGAATGTTTTCGGCGACCACGAGATTGCCGGGCCGCGAGACCGCGAAATACGGCTCCGCAGTTACGATCATCCCGAAAACCTGGAGTCCAGTCGTAACCTGTACCCGCGCATTACCGTTGTCGTTCGGGATCACCTCTCCAAGGTTGGTGGCACGGCCTTCCGGCGTGATCGCCCAGAGAACGTAGGTCAGGTACTCGGGACCGAAGCTGCGCGGCGGCGCCAGCTTGTGCAGATTGGCGTCAATCAACAGCCGTCCGGTGTGACCGGTCACGTGGGCGTCGCCGTTTACAGTCGGTTCCAGGCCGGTGCCCCGGAAATCGAGCTGCGTTGTGCCGCCACGGTCGCGATAATCCACCGCCTGAGTGGTGCGCTGCACCACCGTTACACGATAGGTTGGCACCTGACCATTCACCGTCTGCGCCTGATCATCCGGCGCTGCTGTTCCATGCTGGCTGGCCGAAGTGCTGTTGCTCTGGTCCGCGCTTCCCTGAGCGGCAGATGAATTTGGTGTGTCCGGCGAACTCTGGGTCTGGATATTTGTTGTGCTCTGGGTCGTCGACGAACTGCTCTGTTGAGCGCCAAGGGCGAGGCAAAGGCACGCGGAAACTAGGGTGGGCAGAACAAACCTGATCTTCATAGTGGGCCCCGATCGTCACAAGTTTGTTCCTTAAGATGTCAGGTGCGCCGTTACGAGTTACCACGCGCGCAGTTCACAGTCGCAAAACCGCGAGCGCAAGCAGAGTTCCTCCCCAAGAGAGCTACCACGGCTCGATCGCGCCGTGATAATTCAGAAAGCTGCCGGTCTGTTCGATTGTGAGATCTTCCACCACGCGAAGAATCGAGCTGGCTGACTCTTCCGCGGAAAGAGAAGCTCCACGCCCGCCCATGTCG
>JBAIYI010000152.1:0-7915 GCA_037915955.1 Terriglobales bacterium | reverse complement strand
TCCCCAGCCTTCCGCAGGTTGATGGCAGGTGACGCAGCTGCGCCCGTTGGTGCCGAGGCTCTTGAAAAAGGGATTGTTGAAATCAAAGCTCCCCGTAGTGCTCATGGTAGCTGAGACTCCTGACGGGTTTTGTGCCGACAGAATATTATTGCTCTGCGCGTGGCCGTTTACGCTCCCTAGCAACAGGCCTGCCGTAATGGCAGCAAGCTGAAGCCCACGATTGCGGTTCGTCCTTTTGTGCCGGTTGCGACCAACCAGCCGCCGGATCGCTGAAAACGTCATCCTTTTCTCTCCCATGGAACGATGTGGTGTGGCGTTTGCTACCCGTGCAAATCGGAGAGGAAGAAAGCCCGGGTGAAAACGCTCCTTATCGTTGAGAGAGAGTAAGAGATGTAGAGATCTGGTTGAATCTCCAAGGTGAGAGCGCCTTCAGTAACCATGCCCGCCTATATCGGTTTTCAAGTTCGCAAAACCGGAACTTTCGGAAGGCAATGTTGCGGATTGCGTTTCTTCATGCTTACGGACCGCTAAGGTGATGAACCTTGTGGCCTTCGTGTGTAAGTTGTTTCATCCGTATTGATCAGTATGACCAGCGATGAGGTCTACCCGTGCAGAGTCCGCACCGGGTCCGTCTTCGCCGCGCGCCATGCCGGCACGAAGCACGCCAGGCCCGCGACCACTGCCATCGCCAGCAGCGACAGGGCATACGACCACGGATCGCGAGGGCTGGTCTTATAGAGCAATGAGCCCATGAAGTTTGACATTGCCAGTGCCGCTCCGATGCCCAAGCCAACGCCCGCAGCTGTCAGTGCAAGCCCGCGAGACATGACCAGCCGCAGAATGTCTGGGGCACGCGCTCCCAGCGCCATGCGCAGCGCCAGCTCGCGCGTGCTCTGCGAAACCGCGTATGAGATCACGCCATAAAGGCCGATCGCAGCCAGCAGCAGCGCCAGCCCGCCAAACACTCCCAGCAGCACCACCGCCACCTGTTGCGTTGAGGTCTGGCGCTCCATCTGCTTTTCCATCGGAATCACTTCATAGAGGCCAAGCTCGGGGTCGAGAGAGTGCATCTCACGCGCCACCGCAATGGCCAGCGTGCCGGAATCCTGCTGCGTGCGCATGTTCAGCACTACCACGCTGGAGCCGTTCTGGCGCAGCGGCACATAGAAGAACGGCCTCGGATTTTCGAGCAGATTCCTGTACTTCGCGTTGCGCGCGACGCCCACCACGCGCATCGTGCGGTTGCCTGCTGTCAGGCGCTTGCCAAGCGCGTCCTGCCCGCGCCAGTAACGCCCGGCCAGGGTCTCATTCACAATCGCCGCAGGCTCGGCCTTCTGATCGTCCTCCGCCACGAACTCGCGCCCTTCCACCAGCGGAATCCCAAGGGTATGAAAGTAAGCCGGCCCAACTTCGTTGTATTCCGTTTCCATTTGCTCGTCCGGCGCGGCCTGGTATCCATCCATGGCGATCTTGGCGGAAGAATACGGCTTGAAGCTGAATGGAGGGATGCGCGCATAGGCTGCCGACTCGATCCCGCCCAGCGCCTGCACCCGCAACAAGAGCTGGTCCTGTAGGTTGCGGGCCCGTTGTGCGTCATATCCTGCGCCCAGCAGGTTGATCGACGTGAGTTGCACGCCGGTGGTGGAGAAGCCCGGGCTGGTGTTGCGCAGGGCGCGCAGGCTTTCAAAGACCAGTCCCGCTCCGGCCAGCAGCACAAAACTCAATGACACCTGCACCAGAACCATGGCAGAGCGGAAGCGCGCGCGGTTGCTGCCGCCCACCACGCCTGAAGTTTCGGCCTTGAGTGATCCGGCAAGGTCCTGCTTGCTGGCCTGCAGCGCGGGAGCAAGAGCGAAAAGCAGCGTAGAGAGCAACGCCACGGTCACGCTGAGAGCCAGCACGCGCCAGTCGGTTGAGCCGGGCAGGTAAAGGGGCGCGCTGCGGTAAGGAATGATCAGCACCAGCAGATTCCGGCACCAGTACGCAAAAGCCAGCCCCACGACGCCGCCCATCGTGGCAAGGATCAGCCCTTCGGTCACAAGCTGGCGCAGCAGCCGGCCACGCCGGGCGCCCACGGCCATGCGGACCGTCATCTCATGGCGACGGGCAAAGGCCCGCACCAGCAGCAGATTGCTGACGTTCGCGCAGGCAATCAGCAGCACGAAGAAGACCACCCCCAGCGTTACGCCCAGTGTGGGCAGCAGGATCTTCGCGCTATTGAAGGGCGACTGCCAGATAGGGAAGAGGCGGATGCCGCGCCCGCGATCGATAGCGGGAAAGTCGGCTTCCAGCCTCCGGGCTGCGGCAGAGATCTCCCCCTGCGCCTGCGCCCGGCTCACGCCCGGCTTAATCCGCACAAAGCCTTCGATCCAGCGCGCGTTGCGGTCCTCCAGTTGGTAGCCCGTGGTATCGAATGTCTCCTGCATGGAGACCGGCGCCCAGAACTGCCACGCATAACCAACGAATGTTCCGTAGAAATTCTCCGGCGCCACGCCGATGATGGTGAACGGCACCCGGTTCAGCACCTGCTGCTTGCCGATGATCGCCGGATCACTGCCGTAGCGTTGCTTCCACATCCAGTGGCTGATCACAACCACCGGATGCGCGTTGCGGCCGGACTCTTCTTCAGGCCGGAAGCCACGCCCCAGAACCGGGCGAACACCCATCGCGTCAAAGTAATTTGCCGATACAAGGCTCCCTACGGCCCACTCCGCGCGATCGCCAAGGCTTAGGCTGGCTCCGGTGATTTTTTCGGCAATGAAGGAATCGAAGCTCGCGCAGTTCCGGCGCAGGTCGACGAAGTCCGGCCAGGAGAGGTCCTCGTAATCGTCCCCGCCCTTCACCGTGCCGCTCAGCACCAGCAACCGGTCCGGATTGGCGACAGCGGGATAAGGCCGAAAGACCGTGCCTTCAATCCAGCTGAACGCTGCCGCATTAGCGCCGATACCCAGCGCAAGACAAAGCACCGATAGCGTGGAGAATCCCTTGTTGCGGCGAAGCACACGCAGAGAGAAGCGAAGGTCCTGAATGAGGTTCTCGAGGTAGGTTACGGCGCGCATCGCGGTTCCTCCTTGCTCGTTCATCGCCCGGCGGCGGAAGAGCGCCATCTGATCCAGGAATTTAGACCTGCGGCATGGAATTCGGGAAGCGCGACCTCTGGGCATTTTTTGCAGTCAGGGAACTCGATGGGGTGAGCGCGGTAATGAACATGAGCATTGAGCAGCTCGGCGGATTTGCCCGACAGCATACAAGGAACACAAACGAGCTCCTTGTTTTGCGCTTGCTTTTGTGGTCCTTGATAACCTTCGTGGTTAACGCGGTCCGACCCGCTACTTGCTCGCTGCCAGCTCCCGCGCTGCCGCCATTTCCACGGTCGCGGGAACGTTCTGCGGGCTGGAAAAGACCAGCGCGCCGTCGTCAATGCGGCTGTATTTCAGCGCCAAAGTGTCACGGAAATAATTCTGGTAGACGCGCCACGGTTTGCGCGACCCCTGCTTGGGCCAGCTCGCTAGCGCGCGCTGGATGTAATTGGGCGTGAAGTTCTCCACAAATCCGGCCACCGCTGTTTCGCCGTGCGGTGTAGGCGTGACCTGCTTTGCCCCTCTGCGGTCCATGAAATTCAGCAGCCGGCAAACGTAGTTGCAGATGAGATCGGCCTTGAGCGTCCACGAGGCATTGATGTAGCCGAAGACGCTGGCAAAGTTCGGCACCCCGGACATCATCACGCCCTTGTAGGCCAGCACCCTGGACGCATCCACTGGCTGACCATCCACCGCCAGGTCAATTCCGCCGAAGGCCTGCATCATCAAGCCCGTGGCGGTCACAATCACATCGGCCTCAAGCTCTTTGCCCGATTTCAGCCGGATTCCGCGCTCCGTGAAGGTCTCAATCTGGTCGGTCACCACGCTCGCCCGGCCGCTGCGGACGGCTTCAAATAAGTCAGCATCGGGCACCAGGCACATGCGCTGCTCCCACGGCTTGTAGCTGGGCGTGAAGTGCGTGGCCACGTCAAAGTCCTTGCCCAGCTCCTGCTGCGCCTTCTTGATGATCATCCGCTTCACAAACTTGGGGAAGAACTGCGAGAGCTGATAGACATACGTCATGTAGCCTACGTTCTTCCAGCGGCTGAGCCTGTACGCCCACATGGCAGGCATGATGTGGCGCAGGAAGTTGGCGATCTTGTCCTTCTCCGGCGCGGAGATCACGTAAGTCGGCGACCGCTGCAGCATGGTTACGTGCGCGGCTGTTTTCGCCATCGCGGGCAGCAGCGTAACTGCGGTTGCTCCGCTGCCGATGATCACCACGCGCTTGCCGCTGTAGTCCAGATTTTCCGGCCACGCCTGCGGATGAATAATCTGTCCTTTGAACTGCGCACTGTTCGGGAACTCCGGCGAGAAGCCGGCCGAGTAGCGGTAGTAGCCGGCGCACGAAAACAGGAAATTCGAGGTAAGTGTGACTGGCTCTTCACGGCCGTCATCCGTCTGGCGCACGGCTTCCACGGTCCACTGAGCGTCGCGAGAAGACCACGTGGCGCGCTTGATCTGGTGGCGGAAGCGGATGTGGCTATCAATTCCTTCTTCCTGCGCTGTAGCGGTGATGTATTCGCGGATATCTTCGCCCGGCGAGATCGCGCGTGGGTGAGTCCACGGGCGGAAGGAGTAGCCCATGGTCAGCATGTCAGAGTCTGACCGTATGCCGGGGTAGCGGAACAGGTCCCACGTCCCGCCGATGCGCGCCCGTTGTTCCAGGATGATGTAGCTCTTCCGCGGACACAGCTTGTTTAAATAATGACCGGCGCCAATGCCGGAGAGCCCCGCCCCCATGATCAGGACGTCAAAATGTTCCGGGGTCGGTAATGCAGGCATGCGATTCTCCAGCTTGCAGGCGTTAACGAAAGATAACACAAGCCGCGCGGGCAGGACGTCGCAGCGCGGCCATTCCGCTGCGACCGTCCAAAGCGCTCAATGCCACCAATCGCAAAACGGCCGGCATCCGCCATCTTTTATTAAGTTCTTTAATCTTCAGCCTGCTGGCGCACCTTGGCGCGGGTCGCTTTCAAGAAAGCGGTTTCGCTCGTAAGCCGCTGATTCTTAGCTGCTTAGGCTTCTGCCGGCCGCGGCATGTACGCGCAGATGTGACGGCCATCACATAGCAAAAAATCGGTAAATCCTAATCTTCCCTCAGTACCCGCAAGGCGGCAGTTGAATCAGCACAGCCGAAGGTGAAAAGCCATGAAATCGACATTTGACATCACAAAAACCCCGATGACGGTGATCTGGGAAGCCACCCAGAGTTGCGACCCCGAATACTGCTGGGAGACTGGCCAGCCCGAACGTGACCCGCTGGAGCTCACCACCAGGGAAGCGGAAAAAATGCTGCGCGAGATCGCAGAGCTGAAGCCGCCAGTATTCATCATTGAAGGCGGCGATCCGCTGGCCCGCACCGACCTCTACAGCCTCATCGGCTACGCAAGTTCCTGCGGGCTCCATCCCAGCCTGGTACTGGAAGCAAGCTTTGCGCTCACGCGTGGCGTCATCGCCGAACTGAAGAATGCCGGCCTCGCCCGCCTGGGCCTGAAGGTGCAGGGATCCACCGCGGAACTGCACGAGAAGGTCACCCGCCATGCCAAAGGTTTTGAGCACACCAGCAAGGCCATGCGCTGGGCCAACGAATGGCGGCTGCCCCTACAGATCCACACCGACCTTTGCCAGCACAACCTGGGCGATCTGGAGAATATTGCCGCGCTGCTGCGCTCTCACCGCGTGCAGCTGTGGAGCATCGCCTTCCCCGTGCCGGACGGCAAGTTCTTGCAGGAAGACACGCTCACGGCGGAAGAATTCGAGAACGCGTTCGAGACCATCTACAAAATTGCCCAGCACGTTCCCTTCAAGATCAAGACGGTGGAAGCGCAGCACTACCGCCGCTATGTACTCCAGCAGCGCGCGCGTGAGCGTGCGGACAAGCTCTGGAACCCGGCGCAGGACAGCTTCGCCCAGGAAGGCATCCCGGGCATCATGCCGCTGAATGAAGGCCTGGCCACTGCTTACATCAACAACACCGGAGAGGTATATCCGGACGCGTGCTTGCCGATTTCCGGCGGCAACGTGCGCGTGCAACGGCTCGCGGAGATCTACCGCGACTCAGAACTATTCCAGGCGCTGCGCAATACCCGTAACCTCACCGGCAAGTGCGGCCGCTGCAGCTTCCATGATGTTTGTGGCGGCTCACGCGCGCGCGCCCTGCACGCCTATGGCGACATGTTCCAGCAGGATTCCTGCTGCCTGTACGAGCCGCCGCTCAAGCCGGAGAACAAGACCGTCTGAGCAAAGCGGCCTGAAGTTCATTTCGACGGAAGCATCTGCTCGCCGGAGCATTTCACAGTCACCGGAAGATCGGGGACGGCTCAAATAGAGCAGACTCATTGACGGATGAGAAGCGAGAGCGCGTGCCGAGCGGCGGCACGCGTTTTTCGTCTTAGGAGCTGGAACCACCGCTCTTCTCGTGTTCGCCTTCTTCCAGCGCCTCTGCAATCTCCTTGGCCGGCGCCTTGATTGCCCGTACCACCACGTAGATCAGCGCCCCTAACACGATGATGCCCACAATCCCGATCACCGGATGGTGCGTGAAAACGCCCCTTACCTGCGAGACCACCTGCGGGCCGAACTTCATGGTGAGTATGCTGAGAATCGCGAAACGCGCAAGCCGTCCGGTGAAGATAGCGAGCAGAAACGCCACCACGCGCATCTCAAATACGCCCGCCGAAAACACGAACAGCTTGAACGGCGTGGGCGGCGGCAGCATGGCCGGCACTGCCAGGGCCAGGAACTCCTGCTTTTCAAAGCGATCACGGATGCTCTGCAGGCGCTCTTCGCTGATGCGTTTCAGCAGGAACAGCTCACCACCGGCGCGGCCCAGCCCGTAAGGAACCAGGGATCCGAAAGCCGAGCCAGCGGCGCCGGCAAGGCAAAAAATCCAGGCATGCCGCGGGGTCGCATAAACGTAGCTTGCCACCAGCGCGTCAAGCGGAATGGGGATGGCGATGCTGTCAACGGCGGCCAGTGCCAGCACACCCCAGCCGCCCAAGGTCTTGAGAAAGGCGATCCAGGAGGTGATTTTGAGAAAGAGTTTCTGACGGGGAGACAAGAGACAATTTTAACTTACCAGCCGTTTCACACAGGGCGGCCTGACCAATTAGAATCAATGATGGCGGTGACGGGACAGCGCCAAATATGTGCAGCAATCCTGCCTCGCAGCACTGAACTGTGGTTCAGCCTGAGCGGCGGAAGTGCCCTTTACACAACAATTTCCCAGCAATTACACTAGGCGGTTTGCTACCCAGGAGCCGGAATGGCCTCGTTAGAGGAACGGGTCACCCAGATCATTGTTGACCAGCTTGGCGTGGAGCCGACGGAAGTGACCGCGGACGCGTCGTTCGTCGACGATCTGGGCGCCGATTCCCTCGACCGTGTGGAGTTGATCATGGCCTTTGAGGAATCATTCAACCTGGAGATTCCAGACGAAGACGCGGAAAAGATCGTCACCGTCCAGAATGCAATCGATTACATTCAGAAGAATGCGAAGTCAGTAAAGCAGTGAACCGGCCCCCGGGCGGAAATTTCAGCGGAACAATCAAGAAGGAGACAAGATCCTATGGCAGCAGTTGAAGACAAGGTTAAACAGATCATTGTTGAGCAACTCGGAGTGGACGAAGGCGAAGTAACGCCCAATGCCTCCTTCGTGGACGACCTGGGCGCGGACTCGCTCGATACGGTTGAGCTGGTCATGGCTTTTGAAGAGGCGTTCGACATTGAAATTCCCGATGAGGACGCGGAGAAGATTCGCACCGTCAAAGACGCCGTGGATTACATTGACAAGCACGCGAAAGGCGGGAAGTGATTGGCAAGACGTGTGGTGG
>JBAIYI010000716.1:0-3061 GCA_037915955.1 Terriglobales bacterium | reverse complement strand
CCGCCGCCGGAGATCAGCGTGGCTTTTGCCGGCAAGTATCACCTCAGTCTCATGCCGGCCCTCACGCCGGCCCTTCTGGAATCATCCTTCCTGACGATATTGTTCTTGCTTGCTGCTCTCGTGCGGGGCGGTTCTTCTATTTCTTTACTGGACAAGATCTGCTTGAGGCTGTGCTAGCCCGCCTCTGAGCCGGTGCTGTCAACCGGCGAACATGTGTGGGTTTGCCTGCATGGTGCATCCAGTCTCCCGGCGCGCAATGCAGGAGTGCAAAACAGCTTCAAACAAAGAAATGGGAAGGTGTAGTAACCAATGAGCATCATCAGAAAAATAATGGAGGGTGCGGCGGTCCTCCCTTTTGTGCGCCTGCCCCTCACCACCCGGCCGCTTGACCCTGAAGCGCACCTGCGGCAGGAGCTGGTGGAACATGGGAGGATGCTGCACGCAATGGGATTTGTGGCCGCCACGGATGGCAATCTCTCCGTGCGCATGGATCAGGACCGCGTGATGATCACCCCCAGCGGCGTAAGCAAGGGAATGATGCGGCAGGATGACATGGTGATCGTCAACCTGAACGGCACAAAACTGAGCGGCTCCTGTAAGCCTTCCAGCGAAGTCGCCATGCACCTGACGATCTACCGCATGCGGCCGGACGTGGGCGCCGTGGTGCATGCTCATCCCTGCACCGCGACTGCGTTTGCTTCATGCGGGATCGCGCTCGACCAGCCGCTGTGTTCGGAAATCGTGATCACGCTCGGCGAAGTCCCGCTCGCGCCCTATGCGACCACCGGCAGCATGGAACTCAGCGACTCCCTCGCTCCGTTCATTCCCAGCCATGACGCCATTCTCATGGCCAACCACGGTGTGGTGACCTATGGCGCCGACTTGCGCCAGGCGTACCTGCGAATGGAGGCCGTGGAGCACTACGCCAAGATCGTGCTGGCGGCGCGCCAGCTGGGAACCACACAGACTCTCAACCAGACGCAGCTGGAGCAACTGGTGGCGGCACGATCACGCTACCGGCAGAACGGACATTAGCGCGCCGAACGCTGCATTTGGCATTCGAAAAATCAAACTGACCTTTGCCCTCGTTTGGCTTTGCCGGCGAGGGCTTCTCTTTTGTAGGTAAGAGATTGCGTCCCTTGCATCGCCGCGATTGGTCAGAACCAATGACCATGTACCCTTGCTCTTATAAGAGTGGCTGCGCAAGGAGAAAACCTCATTGACTCGCCGTTACGAAGCTGCCACACTCTAATCGTGAACCGTCACCACTCCAAGCTCATCTTTGTTGCGCTGCTGGTATCGGTCACCCTTCTGTTCTTCATTCACTTGCCCTTCGGCAGCTTCCAGTCGACCAATGGTCCAACCGCACCCGTTACGGAATGGCGTCTGCTGCTGCTGAGTTTGTCCGCGATTTTTTACTGCTCATCCCTGTTCCAATGGACAGATTCGGTGAAACAGTTGATGTCGCCCGCAAGAACTTTCGAGCCAAACCCGATCTCTTCGCCGCTCGCTGCTGACGTAACCCTCCGCTGCTAGACTGCGGATTCCTGCCGTCTGTACCGGTCACTTTTATGTGCCGGAACCCCATTTCAATCCAGACAGGAGTCCTTATTTCCATGCAGAAGAATACGCGCACATCGTCACAAAATCACACTTCCCACTTCAGCTGGGCGACCGTCAAACGCGACAAAGACACGCTGACCATTCGCATTCGGCTCAAGCCGTTGCGCCTGAAGAGCAGGCCCAAGAATACGGTGCCGCCGGACTGCGATTTCCGGCTCTGGTAAGCTGATTGGCATGGTAAGACCGGCTCCGGTCCTGCTCCTGCTTTCCGGACTGCTCAGAATATCCGGGCATCCCTGGTGGTACTGGCTGGGGAAGATCGGCGGCGTTGGCCTGCTGTGCCTTGGATTAACTGACGGCTCCGTGCTTCCTGTCCCCGGCGGCACGGACGCGCTCACCATTCTGGTGGCCGCGCGCCATCATGAGCTCTGGTTTTACTACGCCGCCATGGCGACGCTCGGCTCGGTGATCGGCGGCTCGCTGACCTACCGGGTCGGGCACATGCATGGCAAGCAGGCTCTAATGCGTCGCGTAGGCGCCAAACGCACGGAAACGTTCTCCCGCCTTTTCACGCGATGGGGATTCTATGCCGTTGCTGTGCCGGCCATGCTGCCGGTTCCGGTCTCACCTTTTCTGCTGACCGCCGGCGCAACCCAATACCCGCGGAAAAAGTTCATCACCGCACTCACTCTCGGACGCTCTGCCAAGTTTCTTACGCTTGCTTTGCTCGCCGCTACCTATGGACGGCGCACCGCGGTCCGCACCCTGGACCATTACGGCTCAGTGATCCTCTGGGCTGTCGCGGCCTCATTGATTGTGGTTGCGACTGTGGTGGCGTGCTGGCCTCTCTGGAACCGAGAACCTGAACTGGCTCTGGAGACGGTAGCGGCAGTAGAGGGAGCAGCGGAGACGCAGAGTGCATAAAAGGAAACGCGGCGGGGGATACCACGTCTCCAGGCTTTCTGATTATTGACGGCAGGCGCCGCGGGGCCATGCGGGAATGCCCTTTGCGTCGCGTAAATCGAATGTCTTGCCGGCATTAGTAACCTGCCGGGCCACGAAAATATCTCCCACCGGCCGGGTGATTTTCTGTCCAGTAACTTCGAGCGTGTCACCCTTTTTGAGTTCCAGCTTCTGCTGTTCCAGAAATTTTGAAGGCCCAAGACCTACTTCTACGTTTCCCTGGGCGGTCTTGAGAACCACGTGAGTGCCGCCATGGCACATGGTATCGATCGTCTTGATCTCCTCGATGGTTCCGGTGATTTTTGTTTCCTTGGCCGGGTCATACTGCATTCCACGCCCCGGACCTTTCGGGCCAGGGCCTTGCCCCATGCCACCCTGTTGAGCGGCCATGCTCAGCACGGCCGCCACGACTAAGAACAATAAGGCTCTTACTCTCATTAGCACCTCCGCAGAGACGGTTTATCTCTGCACATTTTCGGCGTCGCGTATTGGACGCCGGAAGTTGATCAAAGCTCCTGCATCAACGCTTCGCTGC
>JBAIYI010000890.1:0-3351 GCA_037915955.1 Terriglobales bacterium | reverse complement strand
GGCATCGGCGCGTCAGACAGAACCGGTCTTGTGGCGGGCGGAACGACTGGTATTGGAAGAGGAGGCCGTGCAGCTTCAACACTCGAGACTGATTTGCGCAGGTCCTCCACAGGCGCAGCGACCGCTGCTTCCCTGCTCTCGGCCATCTTCACTTCAGTTGGTGCTTTAGCACCCACTTCCGAAATCCCGGAGAGCTTTTTGTCTATTTCTTCAATTCTCTTTCGAAGGAATTCCAGTCCGGAAAACGCGTTTACGAAACGTTGCTGGAAGTCCTTTTCTATTTCCTTGAGCCGGGCGCGAAGAAGGAAATAGAAGATCCAAGGCGCAACGAGCAGCGCGATAAGAAGCACGAGCAGAAACTCGAAGAGAGCTTCCATATTCGATTAGGCCAGAAATATGCGGACGCAGTATCCCACATCCAGGTGCACAGTCACAGCCAAAAGTCTCGCGTGGATAACGAAAACGCCCGACGGAAGCGCCGGGCGTAGGATTTACAGGAACGTTTAGTTACTTGGAAGCAATCAGTAGGGTGTGCATCATGTTCGGCAGAGGCCTGGTCACGAGCCCGCGATAGCCCGAGTTGTCGAGCATCCGCGAGAGCTCCGACTGCGTGTAGGCATCTCCATGAGGTGTTCCCGCGAGCATCGTCAGCGAGAAGGTAGCCACGTCGGGCGGCGTCACGCGGTCTTCGTTCGGCACGAACTCCACGATCGCGACCACACCACCGGGCTTCAGGGCAGCGTTGCACTTCTTCAGTAAAGTCGTGCACGTCTCCTCATCGAAGTGGTGAAGCAGGTTGGTTAAAAGGATCGCGTCGTAATCCTTTCCGAAATCCACCTTGAAGGCGTCCCCGGCGATTGTGGAATGGCGGTCGGAGATACCGAACCGCTTGGCGTTTTCTGTTGTGACTTCGAGAACGTTACTCCAGTCGAGCGCCACGATTTGCGCCTGGTGGTGTCGTTGGGCGATGCAGATCCCGTACAGACCGTGCGAGGCGGCGATGTCCAGCACCTTGCTCGGCTTGTTATCGGGAAGCGGAAGCATCTCGGCGACCGCGGTTGCCAGGGGGAACATCATCGTTCCCATGTCGCGCGCAAATGATACCCAGATCGGGTTTTCATCATCGGTCGCCGGGCTCTCCAGAACTGAGCCGCCCTTCTTCACCGAGTCCGTCAGGCGGGCAAAAGCTTCCGTCTGCTTCGGCCCGGCAAGGAAGTGGATCGCATCGCCGATGTACATGCGCGAGTTACGGTCGAGGAATGCTGCGCTCTCCGGCGTCAACTGGTAACGGCCGTTGTTCTTGCTCAGGAAACCGTGAGCGGTCAGATAATCACACAGGATGCGCGCGCCTCGTTCCGCCGTTTTGCAGTATATGGCGATTGAGGCGGCGTCATGCGCGCCTGAGGCGATCGCGGTGAAAACATTCAGTTCGATCGCTGCTTTGATACCGGCGGTAAGGTGAAATGCATTCACCGCCTTGAAGAAATTAACTGGCGTTGGTTGTTGTTGCGTGGTCGGGGCCGGCGAAGGTTGCTGATAGTTCGAGGCAGTTGCCATCCTAATCTTCCCCCACAAAGAAGATGCCCGTCAGTATGACAGAAATCTGAGTCTCAGGTTCGACGGGGCTGGGGAAGATTTGTTAGTCAGCTATTGCAGCTTAATGTGGATTTCCAAGTCGCGGTCGAGCAGGAACTTGGCCCGGTCAAAGGAAGGTGGCCGTAAAGTGGCGTGAGGGTTGTTGCTCATTCCCCACTGCTCTGTAGGTTTGCCGAACCAGTTCTTGTCCACCCTGCGGTTCACGTTTGCATCATGGCCGACGGCGACGGCATATTCTCCTTCGGGCAGATCCGGAATGGTGACCGTTTCTGAGCCGGAGCGTGCGGGGACAACTACATCCTTCAGCGCGACTGACCAGTCTTCCGGCCAACCTTTCGGGTCAGAAAAAAGTAGAACGCCTAGGTTGCCTGCACCGGAGTTGACGCCTTCCACCACTACCGTCAGTGAGTGGTGTTTCGGATTGCGCTCGTGCGATGCATGGGTGAACGTCATTAACAGGCAACAAAGCGCCGCTATTGGCAACGATTTCACCCTTTGCCAGATTCACCGCCGGCCTGGAAAGATTCACACTCTTATGCGATCTTCCGCAGTTCAGGTTTCTGTTCCGCCTCACGGAGCCTCGGCGGCCGCGAAAGCAATGGCAGGATCAGCGAGCAGACCATGACGATCGCAATAATATTGACTGCCTGCGAATATCCTCCAGTGCTCTGCCGGATCCGTGCGATCAGGATCGGAGACGGTACTGCTCCCGCGCCCCAGGCCAGGAGAATCCAGCCATAAATGCCGCCCATGAACTTCGGTCCGAAGAAATCAGCTGTATAACTCGGCATGGTGCCGAAACCGCCGCCGTAGCACAGGCCGATGATGGCAAATTCTGCGCTGAACAAGCCGATGCTGTGGGTACGCGGCAGCAGGAAGAAGATCACCGCCTGGATCGCATAAAGCAGGAAATAGACACGTGAGCGGCCGATCATGTCCGACACCCACGCCCAGAAGACCCGGCCTGCCCCGTTGAAAATCGAGATCAACCCGACCATGCCGGCAGCCGCCAGCGGCGTCATGCCAACAAGTTGCTGGGCCATTGGGGACGCCTGGCTGATGATCATGATCCCAGCGGACACATTGAGGAACAACATGAACCACAAAAGCCAGAACTGCCAGGTGCGCATTGCCTCAGCCACCGTGAAGTCCACCTTGCTCGCGGCCATGGCGACGGCAGAGCGCGGTTGCCAACCCGCTGGAGTCCAACCCTGCGGCGGGTTGTAGTAGAACTGCGCCGATGCCACCACGAGGATCAGATAGGCGATTCCGAGATACAGGAAGGTCTCGGGTACGCCTTGCGTCGCGATCAGCCGTGCGGCGATCGGGCTCATCACCAGCGCGCCGGCACCGTACCCTGCCACGGCGACACCTGTCATCAGGCCCCGCTTGTCCGGGAACCACTTCACCAGCGTCGCCACTGGAGTGATGTATCCCATACCCATGCCTATGCCGGAGAGGACTCCGTAGCCGATATACATGCCGGCCAGCGAGTGATTCTTGGAGGCGATCGAGGCAACGATGTAGCCGAGTCCGTAAATGACTCCGCCTACTGTCGCAACAATGCGCGGACCGACGCGGTCCTGCCACAGGCCGCCGATGATTGTCCCGATGCCGAGAAAGCCGATGGCAAGGGTGAAGTTCAGCGACACTTGCGTCAGCGACCAGTGTGTCATCGCCATCAGCGGCTTTACAAACACGCTCCATCCGTAGGCCGCACCCAAACAGATCTGCATCACGACTGCGGCGGCGGCA
>JBAIYI010000117.1:0-3859 GCA_037915955.1 Terriglobales bacterium | reverse complement strand
TACGAAAACGGTCGCGTAGAGATCCCGCCCGACGCTGGCGGCGTCCTCCCGTACTTGAGGGAGGTCCAGAGACTGGATCCCAACAACTCACGGCTGCGGGCGATTATCAGAAAAGGCGGACGCCTTTAGACCGTACGCTTGCGGTGCTCTTTGGCGATCCGGCCCGCCGACCAGAGCCAGGCCAGAACCAGCACGACACTGAAGCTTGCGACCGCCTGCAAACCGGCGCCGGCGCTCTTCGCGGCGAACACGACGCCGGCGGCCAGCACATCTCCTGTTCGCTGGCAGAAGGTGTCCACGGCGGCCTTCGCTTTGTACTTGGCCTCCCGCGTTGTGGGAAGCCAGAGCGCCTGCCGGACTGTATTCTGCAGAGAGTAGTCGGTGGAATTCTCCGCGACTTTCAGAATCCGGACCAGCACCAGGACCGGCGCAGCCGCTGCGAGCGAGTACCCCGCCAGAGAAATGCATGGCATCACGAACAGTGACATGCGGACCCCCGCATAGCGGATCAGACGTGAGACCAACAACAACTGCAACAGCAGGCCCACGGCATTAGCCCAGGCAAGGTATTCCCCCTTGAACTGGCCGATGAACTGCTGCCCCTGCGCCCCCATGGCTCCAACTGCGCCGAAGCGTTGCATCGATTCATTCAGCAGTAGCTTGTCAAGAACATACTCCCCTGAAGTGTTCACCCAATTGAGCAGCACAGTGAGCACGGCGATCCAGAAAAGGTAGCGATCACGGAGCAGCAGTTGAAAACCGCCTTCCTTGCCGAGCGGTTCGCTTGCTTCGTGGGCCGCCCTGGCCCCACCCCGCCGGACCTCTTTGCGGTCCACTGCGAAAGTGATGGCGATCGCAACCAGAAGCAAGATCGCGGCAAGCAGCATCAGCTCGAATGGTGATTTCAAATTCCGGAACAGCACGGCGGCCAGGGATGCCCCGGCTACCGCCCCCAGCGACTGGCCGAAGGCGATCATGGGGAACAATCTCCGGCCGGGGCCTTCTGCATAAATATCGTTGGCAAAGGCCCAGAACTGAGATATGACAAACACATTAAAGATGCCGACCCAGATATAGAAGACGACACCGACATGAGTCCCGGCCCTCCCGAGCGCCACGAAGACGGCAAGATTCGCGGCGAAGAAGAGGTTTAGCCCGATTACCAGCTTCAGGCGATTGACCCGTGTGCCGATCCATCCATAGAAGGGGACGGCCAGAAGCAGCAAAATCGCTTGGCCGGCGGAAGAGTATGTTTTCACTTCCGCTCCGCCTTCAGTCAGGATGAGCGGTTCGCGGCATGTCTTGAGCAGGTAGTACGCGCTCAATAGGAGGAAGACGTTGAGGCCCAGAAGCAATACCGAAAAACCTTCCCCCGCCCTGACGTCCGCAAAGAGGCTGAGGGACTTCTCCAAAGGACTCTTTGGCTTCTCGCCTTCCGTCTTGAATGCCGGGAAAGAGATCTGTGAGGGACGCTCAGGATACTTCAAAAGTGTCTTAGGCTCTTGCATGACCGACGCCCTCCGTGGCCGTCAACACTGGCTTCGCCATCAGTTGAACAAGAGTACTACCGGCGAGGCCGCTGGTTCAAGGGCTGTTTCTGCAGCACCAGAAGTGGATGGTAGATGTCAGGCGCTCTCAGTTCGCCGATCGCCAGCAACTCGCCCTGCCGTCTAGCCGCAAGGCAGCTAAGGTGACGTAAAGTGTGTTGTGTAAAAGCGAGGAGGGTGTAAGGTTGGTTTTGGCGAAAAACCACAATCCTTGGAAAGGAAAGGAGCTTACACCCCATGGCGAAGATAACACCGATTCGGGTGACGGAGCAATTTCAACATTTCGTCCAGGAGCTGCAGGAGAGCTTCTGGGGCGACCTGTACGGCAAGACGCGGCAGGCGTGGAAGCGATTTTGGGATCAGCAATCGCTGCGGGAACGAGACAGTTACATGCAGTCGGGCTGGCATGATCGAGTGGATCCGGTGGAGCGGAAGGATTACCGCAACGGCTTTTATGAACGGGACTACGTGACCCGGTTGGGGACCATTCGGTTGCGGATCGCGCGGGCGCGGGGACGGAACTTCATCCCCGCAGGCCTGGAGAAGTTTCAGCGGCGTGCCGAGGATTTAGCGATGTTGATCCGGGAGGCGTTTTTGCGGGGCATTTCCACGCGGCAAGTGGGGCGAATCGTGGCGACTTTCACCGGTGAGCCGGTCAGCGCCCAGACCGTCTCGAAGCTGACGCGAGAGTTGGACGCAGCGGTGCGGCAATTCCACCAGGCACCGCTAAAGGACGAGTGGGCTTACTTGTTTTTGGACGGAGTCAGTCTGCGGGTGCGGCGGCCGGCGGGACGCAAGCGGGTGCAGATGTTGGTGGCCTACGGGGTGCGCCGGGACGGAAGCCGACAGTTGCTCGCGTTCCAGCGCAGCTCGGGCGAGAGCCAGGCGGCCTGGGAGGGTCTGCTCCAGGATCTCTACCGTCGGGGACTGCAGGGGAAGCGGCTGGCACTGATCGTGACCGACGGCTGTCCTGGTTTAGCGTCCGCGATCCAGGTGACCTACCCGCGGGTGCTGCACCAGCGCTGCTGGGTTCACAAAATGCGAAACATTTTAGAGAAGGTGCGGAAGCGGGATTACGACCAGGTGAGGGCCGAGGCTCGCGCCATCTACCTGGCGCCGAACCGCTCAGCGGCACGGGATGCCTTTCATCGCTTCCAGAAGCGCTGGCGGCCGCATTACCCAAGCATGGTCAGGCAACTGGAGCGGGACCTGCCGGAGCTGCTGAGCTTCTTTAGCTTCCCGAAGCACCTTTGGCGGCAGTTGCGGACGACGAACCTGATTGAGCGGGTTTTTGTGGAGGTCCGGCGGCGTACCCGACCGATGGTGTGCTTCGTTAACGTGGCCAGCGTGGACCGGATCATCTACTCGATCTTTCACCGATTCAACTTGGAATGGAGAAACCGCACCCTCCAGGTTTTTACACAAGCAGCTTGACATCACCGATCAGTTCTTTTCGATTGACAGCATTCTTGCCCTCGTGATATAAGTACAAACGTTTGCATTAAGGGCCGTACATCGACTGCGCCGGAAGGCCAACGATGGAGGATCGGCTCGGGTATAGTGGGAGACGCATAGAAGGAAACGGGTGGTCAGGGGGAAAAAGTGATGAGATACCTCGTAGCAGTATCTTGCCTCTTCGCTCTTTTGGTGAGCGGGGCTTTTGGTCAGACTGATCGTGGCACGATCACTGGAACGGTGACGGACCCGTCAGGAGCGGTCGTGGTAGGCGCCAAGGTGAGCGCGCAGAACGCAGCCACCCAGAACGTCCTGGAGACGGTCACGAGCGCCACGGGCAATTTTACATTGCCGCAGGTGCCGGTGGGAGCTTGGAACATTACCGTCGAGGCTCCGGGCTTCAAGAAGTTCACCTCGCTGAAAAACACCATTCAAGTTGCGCAGACGATCGGCGTCGACGCGGTATTGGAAGTCGGTGCAACCTCCGACTCCGTCACCGTGGAGGCGGATGCAGTGGCGATCAGAACAGAAGACGCCAATATCACCACCACTGTTTCCAATGATCAGTTTGTCGAGCTCCCCATTCAATGGACAAATGGCTTTTACGGAAACCAGGCGGTGCGTAATCCGATGTCTGTCGCGCAGCTTATGCCGGGCATGAGCGCTGGCACGAGCTACTTCAGCTCGCAGGGACTGACGGCCGGCGGTTCCTCCGTCAATGGAGCGCCGCCCGGAACGTTCAAGGCGATGGTGGACGGACAGGACAGCACCAGTCTGTACGCGCCGGCGTTTTTCTTCTACCAGCAGCCATCGGTGGAAGCTCTGGAAGAAGTCAGCCTCCAAACTGGCAACTATTC
>JBAIYI010000808.1:0-6121 GCA_037915955.1 Terriglobales bacterium | reverse complement strand
AGCTGATGAACGGCAACGCTTTTATCGCCGCGGCTCCCTGGTTTGATGAAGGATTTGCGGAGTACTTTGCCAGCATTCAGGTGGACAACAAAGAAGCGCGCGTGGGGAAGATCCCTGACCAGACCTATCTGATTCTTCAGCAGATGGGATGGATGAAGATCCCCGATCTTTTCCGTGTCAAGCACTACTCCCAGGCATATAACGAAAGCGGTGAACGCAGGACCGTGTTTTATGCCGAGTCGGCCATGGTTGTCCACTATCTATATGACAATATGCTGATATCGAAACTCGGCGTGTATTTTGATCTGGTGAACAACAAAGGAGTTTCCACGGAAGACGCGATCCAGCAGACGTTTGGCATGACGGCGGCGCAGTTCGACAGCAAGATACGCTCCTACGTTGCCGGAGGTGCATTCAAGTACTATCCCATTCCGACGCCCGCCAATATCGTGAAAGATGGCTATAGCAGCAACCCGGTATCTGCGTCGGATGCGGCCGCACTTATGGCGGAGATCCACCTGCATTCACCCGATTACCAGGACAAGGCCATTGCGGAATTCGAGGCGATCCTGAAGGCTGACCCCAACAGCGCCGCTGCGGCACGCGGCCTTGGGTACGCGTATATGCGAAAGCGCGAATTCAATCGCGCGCAGGAATATTTCACCCAGGCTTTAAAGCTGAATTCGCAGGATCCGCGCGTGCATTATTACGCGGCTATGTTAAAGAGCCGCGAGAAGGGCTTCAGCAGGTCCAATTCACCCGAAATTATCAAAGACCTTGAGGCGGCCATTGCGCTTGATCCGAATTTCGCCGACTGTTATTCCATGCTCGCCTTTGCGTATGCGGGTAATGGGCAGCCGGACAAAGGACTGGAGGCGATCAAGAAGGCAGTTGCGCTCAGTCCAAGAAATGAGCACTATTACTACAATTACGCGCAAATGCTGATTGCGAACCACAAGTACGACGACGCAATCGGCATACTGCAGGCCCTGCAAAAGCGGGGAAATCCGCAGATGGCAATGGCAATCAACCAGTCGCTTGAGTCGGCGGAGCGGTTGAAGAGTTATGGAGACCGCATAGTTCTTTCTGAGCCGGGAAACAAGTCCGATGCCAGCGAATCCCCCGATTCAGACGATTCCGATGACACTGACAGGCCGGCGCCGGACAGTACGCGCCGCACCAGCGTGACCGTCACGCTCAAGCCGGGACAGAAGACGCCCACGCAGGCTGAAGTGCACGGTACGCTTGTTTCCGTGGATTGCTCAAAAGCGCCGAAGGCGGTGCTTACGGTGACCTCGGAAGGGAAGACGTTGAAATTTCATACTGATGATCCCAAGAACCTGCTGGTAACGGGTGGCAAGTTCTCCTGTTCGCTCGCCAATCGCAAGGTGGTGCTCAATTACCTCGATGTGGGCGAGCCTGAGGGCATCGCCATGATCCTGCAACTGGTTCACTGACGAATTGGGAGACGAACCGGCGAGTTCAAGCAGGTTAGATCATGATCAGCCTTCCGCTGCTCTCAATTGCGGCATCTAACCTGAAATGCGCCGCGGACAACTCACATTTCGCGGTATTCGGGACGCACTCTGGCGCACCCTGGATGACATCAGCCGCAAGCACCTGCTCCAGATGGCCGCGGCCATGGCGTACTACTTTGTGCTCGCAATCTTTCCCGCATTGATCCTGCTTTCCGCTGTAGTGGCTTATCTTCCGGTGCAGGGAGGCTTTGACCAGGTCATGCACATGATTGCCAGCTTTGTACCTGAAGACGGGATGCGCGTGATTCGCCACGTAATGGCCCAGGTGGTCACACCAAACCGCGCAACACTGCTCTCCTTCGGCATTCTGGGAACACTGTGGACGTCCTCCGGTGGCTTCGCTTCGGCGATTGAAGGTCTGAACATGGCTTACGAAGTGGAAGAAGGCCGGCCGTTCTGGGTGACAAGGCCGCTCGCCGTTGGCCTTACGTTTTTAGTGGGCGCGCTATTTCTGGTCTCGCTGGCAGTGATGATCGTAGGGCCGAATTTCGGTGAGTTCCTCGCCAACAAAGCAAGGATGTCTCACATTTTTGCGATCGCCTGGCCGTGGATTCACTGGGGCGTTTCAGTAGCATTCACCGTGCTCGCGGTGGAATTCCTCTACTTCATCGCGCCCAACGTGAAACAGCGTTTCTGGGCCACATTGCCCGGAGCATTGCTTTCTGTGGGCGCATGGATCGCCCTGTCTTACGTTCTGGGAATTTACTTCCGCACCTTTGGACACTTCAGCAAGACTTACGGGAGCCTGGGCGCCATGATCGCTCTGATGGTCTGGCTCTACTGGAACGCGGTGGTCATGTTGCTGGGGGCCGAACTGAACTGCCAGCTTGCGAAGGAGACGCGCGCTGGAAAGCTACCCCAGGACGAAGACAGAGACGGGCTCACCAAACTGGACATAGCAGCGTGAAGGACCGGCTAGGCGGCTCGTTTCTTCTTGCGAAATGCTGCAATGGATTGCTTCAGTCCTGCCGCAAGATCCGCCTGATTGGTTGCGATGTGTGCCGCCGCAGGCATGTCTGATTCTTTTCCCAGCCAGTCCCGAAGCTGCGTCGGATCGGCCACAGTAAAGCGGCCTTCGCGGCGAACCGGCATGCCTGACCTGCCCCAGCGCTGCGCGGTTGCCACCGGGAGGGCCAAGTAATCAGCAATGGCTTTCCATCCTTGCAGCCGCTGCGGCTCCGCGGTTGCCGGGTGCGTTGATTTAGGCGGCTTCCGTTTCATCGCATTCAGGGTCAGGGATGGTGGACGGAGGATCACTGGTGGGAAAGCTATCCGCCAGCGTCTTGTCCAGCATTTTTTCGCGGCGATCTTCTTCAGTCTCCGCCGGACGCTCTTCAGGATCGCGCAGGCTTCCGGGTTCTTCAGAATCAATCTTCGGAGTAATTGTTTCAGGATTCTTGTCGGCAATCATTCGGGTCCTCGTACGGCAGGTTTGGAGCAAAACCAAAACTCGCTTCCTTTGGATGCCGAGAATGAGGCAAGTGGAAAAAAAGGCCTGGGCCAAAAGGAAAGGGGCGGCCACCTTGTTGGCCTCCGCCCCGGACAAGGAAGCGTTCTTTCGTTTAAGGCAGTGGCGCAACGATGATGCCATGCGGCCCAGGAGAACTTACTCCGTTGCCATGCGGGAATCCTGGCAGCGCTTGCAATGTGCCGTCACCCTGAATGCGATAGCCGAGAATGCCGAGGCTGCCCACGTATACAAATTGTCCGCTCCGGTCGATCACGATTGGGTCAGTTACGGAACGAGGAGTTGTAACCAGGCCCATTGAGGTGAGGGTGCCCGTCGACGTGTTCACCGCCAACTCAGCCACCTGTGGGTTGTTTGTGATGCTGACGTACGCGTTCGTTCCGCCGCGGGAGAAAGTCATGCCCGCTGAGGCCTGCTGATTTGCAAAGTAGGGCGAATCCGGCAATGGCGCAAGGGAGCCAGTGGCGGGATCCAGCGCCATGCCGAAAATCGCGAAAGAGCCCGGATTACCGAACTGAGCGGAAGCATACAGGAATCTCCCAGACGGATGAATAGCCATCTCGCGGAGTTGCGGGAAGCCGATGGCTGAGACGGTGAAGGGAGAACCAGGTACCGGCGCAAGGATTCCGGTTGTCTGGTCGATACGGAAGCCATAGATGTGGTCCGTGGTGTTCACGTAAAGGAATTGTCCGCTCGGATCCTGGGCGAGCGCTTCCAAGGTTCCGGTGATGACTTGAGGTTCCGCAATCGGAGCCAATGCGCCGGAGTTTGGATCGATGGTGAACCCGAGCAGCCCTCCAGCCAGAGTAAAGAGGAATTTTCCCGAGTTGTGCACAACAACGTCGGCCGGAGATCCGTTGAGCGGAGTCGTAGCGACCTTGGTAAGAACTCCGGTCACGGGATCGGGCCGCAATGAAACAATGTCGTTGGTTCCCAGATCGGTGGGAGTGCTGCCAGACCCCGGAGCGACCCCATCCACGACGAACACCAATCCGCCGCTGGGTAATGCTGCGACAGACTGCGCATGCGATCCGGTGTTAAACGGCGAACCGGGTACGTCACTCACTGTGCCGGTGGCAGCATCCACTTTGTAGGCATAAACACCGTCAGAACTCACGCCGTTGGCGCAAGCCTGATTGCCGGAAGAACAGTTGCTCGTTGCTTCATAAACCACTTGTGTCCCCGTAGCAACTGGAGTAGGCGTTGGTGAAGGCGTGGGAGTGGCGGTTGGTGTGGGTGTTGGCGTAGCACCGGGAGGCGTGGGAGTAGGAGAAGGATTCGGTTTGCCGCCATTGCCTGAGACGCTTCCGCACCCGGTCAGGACGAGTGCGAGGGTAAGAAGAAGAGAGATGAATACAATTGCTTTACAGCTTGAACCAAGCCGTAGGCTCATAAGAGAGAACTCCATTCCAGAACAGGATTTTTTACCTATCGTTTTGCGATGCGATGCTGCTGCGGGACGTTGGCACCAATGCTGTTTCACTCGCACCTGAATGACGATCAGGGTGACTCGGGTCACAAACACGGCCGAAGCGGCTTGCTAGGCTGAGTAGTGTAGGGTCGCCATGACTCTGGACCTCACTGCCGTTCTTGGAATCGTTATCGCCGCGCTGGGTGGCGCCGCAGTCGGGTTGGAGCGTGAGTGGTCAGGACACGCCAGCGGTCCCCAAGCTCGCTTTGCAGGCATCCGCACCTTTACTCTCCTCGGTCTGCTCTCCGGTCTGGCCGGATGGATGTGGGCTGGCGGGCAGCATCTGGTGGCCGCCATGTTGATCGCCGGATCGCTGGCTTTGGTGGTTGCCGCTTACGTGGCAGCCAGCCGTGTAGAAGTGGATGGCACCACGGAAGTCGCGGCCCTTGTGGTGATTGCTGCCGGAGTTCTCGCCGGATTGGGGCAGATGACCATTGCCAGCGCGGTCATCGCAGTCACTTCGTTTCTTCTGGTTGAAAAATCGCAACTGCATTCGCTCGTGAAAAAAATGGATGACGCGAGCCTGCGCGCCGGCTTCCGTTTTGCGGTGATGGCGGTTGTGATCCTGCCATTGTTGCCGCGTGGCCCCTATGGTCCGTGGGGTGGCGTGCGTCCGCGTGAACTGTGGCTTTTGGTGCTCTTCTTTTCCGGGCTCAGCTTTGCCGGCTACCTCACCCGGCGCGCGGTCGGCTCCCGGCACGGATATCCTCTGGCCGGCATGATCGGTGGAATCATCTCTTCCACCAGCGTGACGCTCACCTTCGCGCGCACCAGCAGAAATGAGACTGCCTCTGCGACGGCTTTGGCGATTGGCGCAATCGGAGCTTCGGCCGTGATGTACGGGCGCGTGCTGATTGCCACCGCCGTCCTGAATCTTGAAGTAGCACGGCTTCTCTTTCCATACCTGGTTGCGCCGATGCTGGTAGCTGCTCTGGCTGCATGGTGGGGAATCCGGACCTGCGACGAACCCTCAGCAGCAGAGAAGCCGGCGGAAAATCCGCTGCAATTTCGCTCCGCTTTACAGATGGCCGCGTTATTTCAGGCAGTGCTCTTTGCCGTCTACTGGGCACGCACCATCTGGGGAGAGGCAGGCATCTACGCTTCTGCGGGCATTCTGGGGCTAACCGACGCCGATGCGCTGGTGATCTCCATGGCCAGGCAGGCAGCCGCACAGATTGCGCCGGAAGTGGCCGCGCGGGCCATTGCCATTGGCGTGCTGGTGAACACAATGTTGAAGCTTGTGCTCGGCGTGGCGCTCGGGCAAAAGCAGTTTCGCAGGATTGCGGGGCTTGGCCTTTCTGCCGTGGGCATTGCTTCCGTGCTCGCTTTGTGGATGGCCCGCTGAGCTGCGTGGATCTGTGCCGTCTCAGTGATCCCAACACCCTAATCCTCCCATCTGATTTTTTCAGTGCGCCAACTTTGTGAGTAGCTGGTGCTTCTAACCCAATAAGTACGGGCCCATGCAGTCGCTTCACCTGATTGAAAAACCCGAGTCCCGCCCTTCGGTGACAATCTCATTGCGGGAGAAGTTTGCGCGCATGGTGCCGGGCATCATCTCCGGCGCCGCCGATCTCGATCCGGCCGCCGTACTCACGGCCACCGTTGCCGGGGCTGCGTTTGGCGTGTCGCTAGGGTGGGTAGTGC
>JBAIYI010000261.1:0-11545 GCA_037915955.1 Terriglobales bacterium | reverse complement strand
TTAGCTGTGCACCGCCATGGCTTCTTCTTCCGCATGTTGGTACTGCTTCTTATGGTTTGCGATGGCGGCCTGATAGATCTTGAACGTCTTGCCGGCGATGACCTGCCAGGTGAGGTTTTCCTGGGCGCGTTTCAGGATGCGGTCGCTGGACTGGCGCCAGCGAGTCTCGTCTGTGAGCAGTTCAAGCACGCGATCTGCGACTTGCTGAGGGCTGTTTTCGTCAACGTAAATGGCGCTGTCGCCCAGATGATCCGGCAGGCCCGCTTTACGGGTGCAGACCACCGGAAGGCCACAGATGCCCGCCATGGAAGCCGGAAGTCCGGCAAAACTGCCAGTAAAGGGCAGCACAGAAACCAGCGAGTGCTGATAGAGATCGAAGATTTTGTTGTCGTCAATCTGGTTCAGCCAGTCCGTGATTTCAGTTAGCCCGTGGGCGGCTGCGAGTTGTTTACCGCCTTCAGGAGTCACGGGACCAAAGTGGCCGTGGACCTTGAGCCGGGGCATCTTATCGGCGAGCCGCTGTTTTACGATTGCCATGGCCTGGAAGAAAGTATCAACGCCTTTGCCGGTCATGAGCTTGTGGCCGCCATAGAAGACGATGCCGTCGCGCTTGGTATCGGCCGCGGGCGCGGGAACATTCGTGCCATACAGCATCACGTGCACCTTTTCCGGCTGCACACCCAACTTGATGAGCTGGCGGCGCAGGTCTTCGCAATGGACGATCACTGCGTCGGCAAGGTTATAGGTCTTGTTGCTTTCCGGATTCTCCTGCTGATCTGGGTCCAGCTCGTGCACGGTGATCACGCGCGCCGGATCAGACGGGCGCTTGAGCCACGGAAACACGGCCTTGGAACCGTAGGCGTTCAGGATCTGCTGGAAGTGCACCACGTCAGCCTCGGCGGAAAGCTCTGCGTAGCGCTTGGCGCGCGCGTAGAGAATCACGCTGCGCGCGGCGCCACGGGCCTTGCGCTTCCAAGGCGTTTTGGATCGGAAATCAACCAGGATCGGCATGTCGAAATAGCTGCACTCTTGAGTGGCGAAGTCGCGGCTGGTCTCAATGGGGTCGCCGCAGCCGCAGTTGGAGCCCACCCACTGCACCTTACTGCCGCTCAACTTCTCCAATTCATACTGCAGGGAGCCGGCGTAAGAGCCGTATGACGTTTTGAACGGACAGCAAATAATCGCGATCTTCATGGTTGGGTTCTCCTTTGACCAATCCTTCTACTTCTGGTCGGGCAATTGTTCAATGCCAATCTCCGGTCCAAAATCATGCCGTGCGTTTCTGGTCCGGCTCGGGCTTGCGTTGCTGCTTGGTTCCCCGTGCTTCATTCCATGTCTTAATCCGCCTGCGAAGCCTGCCCAGCGGCGAAAGAATTTTTGTCCGGGAGTGATACGCCAGCCCGCCCCGCGCCGTGGGACGGAAGATAAAGCCGTTGAAATGCGGCAGGGTCTCCTCTGTCCATGAGGTCTTGTAGCGGTCTTTGGTGCCGCCGAAGAAGAACTCCGGGATCTGGCGCTCGGCGCACTCCTGCAGAATGCCGTTGAAGAGAAGCTGCCCAGGGCCGCCGCGGCGGAGAGCCTCGTTATAGGCGATCTTCATGGGAGAAAAGCAGCGATCAGTCTTCACGCTGAAGGCCGCCGCCGCAAGCGTGCCGTTCGTCTCCAACGTATGCAGGCAGAAGTAGCCGCGACGGGACCCTTCTTCCGCAATGGTGTCATAGAAGCGGCGGGTCTGCGGATTGCACGCGATGGCTGAGCCTTCTTCGCCCTTCCATCCGGCTGCTTCAAGCTGGTAGAAGCGTTCCATGCTGTGTGCGTCAGGCTCATTGTGGCAGACCAGCCGTGGTGGATAACCCGTTTCCTCTTCCAGCAATCGGGCAAAACGCCGCAATTCGTGCCGGAAGTGGCGGCTGGTTCCAGCCAGCGGGTCCAACTTGCCCTGGCTGTTTGCCTGCAGGTGGAGGACCGGACACTCCTGAAACAGGAACTTCAAAGTGTGATATTTCTCTGTTGCTGCCAACGCAATCATCCTGTCGCACGCGCCGCGCTCCGGGAACACCGGCAGGGCGAGGATGTCCCACCCTTGAGTCTGCTTCAGCTGGGCCCACATGAGCGCGCCAACCGCTTCCGGCGAGACATCGGGGGCGGTGATGAGATCAAAACGGACCGAATGCGCATTGGCAGGTCCGGAAAGGACCGTCACAGGGACGCCTGCGTACCAGGAGCGCTTGCTTAGCAGCGGCAAAACGCCAACCAGTTTTTCGGCGGAAGTTACCGTCAGCAATGCGATCTGCGGGTCCCGCTCGAAGCATCGCAGGTACGAGAGAATCCATTCAGGGCGATGAAATGGGGCTACACCGGAGCGGTCGCAGAGTTCGTTCCAGGCGTCTGCGTGACGGAGGATCACACCTTCGCCGCCAATCTGCAGATTATTTTTCAGGGTGAGAGGCACCAAACTTACCTCGGCACGCTTTACGTTTAAGGTCCCAAGCGCTGCCAGTCAGGTGGGAAGGTGCAAGTGCATTGCCAGAGTAGCTGTTCCTTGATGTCTGAAAATATTGGCCTTTCCATGTTGCCCTCTTTACAACTCCTTGGCGGCAAAGTCTGTTTTAGTCCAATTCTGATGCCGGCAAGAATGCTCTAAGGGTCCACGCAAGCCAGTCAGGAACAATGTGCATTCTTTTGCATACTGATGGACAGCGAGATTGCTAAGGTGTCAGGCCTCATTTTGCTGTTGTGTCCTTTAACCGATGCGCCTTGATCTGTGTTCGTGACCTCTGCACTTTCGCCAAAGTTTCAACGATCCGTGGAACACGATGAGCGGTTCTGCAACCTCGCTAACCCCAGCGGCATCTACCTGATTGAAAGACAAGATTAAAGCTGGGCCCTTCTCGGGCGCGGCTTGGCGAAGAGGACCGAGAACCTGCGGTCCTCTTTTGTTTATGTCGCTTCGCTCCAGACCGCTGGTGAATGTTTTAGCTCCCTTAGTGGCGTGCAGGCTCCTGATGCAGCGGGCTCGCCGAGTGATGGGGCTCGCCCTTATGGAAGCTAAAGAAATATTCTTATGTCGCTTCGCTTCAGACCGTGGTGAATGTTTTAGCTCCCTTAGTGGCGTGCAGGCTCCTGATGCAGCGGGCTCGCCGAGTGACGGGGCTCGCCCTTATGGGCGCTGAGAGATATTTTTATGTCGCTTCGCTCCAGACCGCTGGTGAATGTTTTAGCTCCCTTAGTGGCGTGCAGGCTCCTGGTGCAGCGGGCTCGCCGAGTGACGGGGCTCGCCCTTATGGGCGCTGAGTGACATTCTTATGTCGCTTCGCTCCACTAGAACAAAGCCGCCTCAGGCCATACGCCCGGGTCTTTTCCCGTAGAATGCTGTCTTGCCCTCTTGCTTCGTTCGCGTCCGGGATCCAGGGCTCCGATTTCGCATGAAACCCATCATTATCGGCACAGCTGGTCATATCGATCATGGAAAGACATCGCTGGTGAAAGCTCTTACCGGCATTGATGCTGACCGACTGGAAGAAGAAAAGCGACGCGGGATCACCATTGATCTGGGCTTTGCTCACCTGGAACTGGCGGCGCCCAGCGGCGAAAAACTGCGGCTCGGCTTTATAGACGTGCCGGGGCATGAACGCTTTGTGCGCAACATGCTGGCTGGAATCGGCGGAATTGATCTGGTTCTGCTGGTGATTGCAGCCGATGAGTCCATCAAGCCGCAGACCCGTGAACACTTCGAGATCTGCCGCCTGCTCTCGATACCCCGCGGCATCACCGTGATCACCAAGGCCGATCTGGTGGATGAAGACACGCTCAGCGTGGTGAAGCTGGAGGTGGAAGACTTTGTCCGCGGTTCATTTCTGGATACCAGCCGTTCGCCGATTGTCGCCGTGAGCGCGCTGAAGGGCTCCGGACTCGATGAGTTAAAGAGGGAGATTGTCCGGCTCTCTGCCGATGTACCCGCGCGTGACACCGACGCTATCTTCCGCCTGCCGGTCGATCGCGCGTTCGTGATGAAAGGCTTCGGTACCGTGGTCACCGGAACACTCATTGCGGGCAGGGTGAAGAGGGAAGAGGAAGTGGAAATCTTTCCGGCGAAGAAGCGGGCCCGGGTGCGTGGCCTGCAGGTGCACGGCGCCGCCACTGATCAGGCAATCGCCGGCCAGCGTACCGCGATCAATCTCTCTGGCGTGCAACTCGAAGAGCTTGGCCGAGGCATGACTCTTGCGCCGCCAGACACGCTCGGGACAACGCAGCGCCTCGACGTACAGATCTCCCTTCTGAAAGATAGCAAGCCGCTCAAGAACCGCGCGCGTGTCCACCTGCATGCGTTCACATCAGAGACGATCGCGGAAGTTACGCTGCACGAAGGCAATGAACTCAAGCCGGGCGCGACGGCTTCCGCCCAACTTCGCACCGAAGAGCCGGTTCTCGTGCTGCCGGGCGATCGCGCCATCCTGCGGCAGTTCTCTCCCGTCATCACGATTGGCGGCGCGCTGGTGCTCGATGCGTTTCCGCTTTCGCGACACAAGAAAGAAGCGAGATTGAGCTTCCTTAAGACGGTCGCGGACGGCTCACGTGAAGAAGCTCTGCTGGCGCGCATCGGCCGCACCGGCAAGGGTGGAATCAGCATACCCGCGGGTGTGCGCGAAACTGGCTTGAAGTCGTCCGTACTCAAACCAATTTTCATTGCCCTGGCTCAGCAGGGCAGGATCGTGCAGTCAGGCGAGCTTTACCTGGCGGCGGAAGCATTCAAGGCCGCGCGCGAGTCCGCTCTCGCGGCCCTCGATGCATTTCATAAAGCCAACCCGCTCGTCGCTGGCATCAGCAAGGAGGAGCTGCGTTCCAAAATTGATCTCCATCAAGACGTGATGGAAGGAGTGCTCGCACAGCTGGTGCGCGATAAAAAGTCCGACGTCTCCGGCGAGCAGGTACGGCTGGCAGGACGCGGTGTAGAGCTCAAGGACGAAGAGGCCAAAGCCAAGGAGCAGATTGAGAAGGCATTCGCCTCCGCCGGATTGAAGGTCCCCCTGATGAAAGAAGTGCTGGCCTCGCTACCGGTGGACAAGGCGCGAGCGCAGAAGCTGGTCACGCTCCTGCTGCGCGACCGTGTGCTGGTCAAGCTGGCCGACGAACTCGTCTTTCACCACAGCGCACTTCAGCAGCTGCGAGAGATGATCGCCGGCTACAAGAGCAAGTCACCCAAGATCGACGTGGGCGCATTCAAGGACCTCACAGGTGTTTCCCGCAAATACGCCATTCCGCTGCTTGAGTACCTCGATCGCGAACGCGTCACGCGGCGCGTGGGTGACGAGCGCGTCATTGTCTAGCTTCTCATAAGCAAAATCACTTTGCCTGTAATTTTGCCTTCAGCATCGGCTCCGCCTTGCACGCGCCCGCGGGCAGGTCCGTCGCGGCAGGCTCGTTCAGCAGAGGACACGCCGTAACACACGCCTCAGTGCATCCGGCGGCGCAGCCTTGTGATTTACATTTTTGTTCGCAGAAGTCCGGGCAGTTCTTGGCCCGGCGGAATCTCCCCATCTCCTGGTAGAGCGCCTTACGGGCGCGGTTCATTACCCCAACCGGCCGGTGCTCTACCAGCGAGTGCCAGGGATTGTAAGAGAGACCTTCGCATTGCGTGTTTCGCTCGGCCGTGTTCATCTCCGGGTCGCTCTTGAACTCCAACGAGGCTACCTTAACGAAAGGCGAATCTGATTCGCTCCATTCCACCGTGTTGTCTTCCACCGGCATGTTCTTGCCTGCGACCTGTGGCTGGACCATGAATTCGAAGCAGGCTCCGCCTGCACTGACCTGGTTCGCCAGTTCCAGCCGGAGATAGTCGTAGCCGTATTCGCGCTGCGCCTTCGCGTCCGGCGGCATGGGCTTGTTCTTCGAACACGGAACCATGCTGTACTTCACGTACTGGCTTGGTCCAAGAGCATAAGCTGAGGCGCTCCAGTAGCGCTCGGTCAGCAGACTGTCAGGCCGGGGCTTCTTGGTGTCAAACAGCAGCTTCAGTTCCCGCAGATGCCACTTGAGCGGGCTGATTTTCGGGTTGATGAAGTATTGAAGGGCTTCATCGTACGCCAGCATCTGGTTGAACTGGGCGTACTCCTCGATGGTGCGGAAGAAGAAGATCGGATTGTTCATGAGCAGGAAGTCCTGCGTGGTGTCGTCTTCTTCTCCGGGCAGCAGCTTCTTGCCTTCCACGTTGAAAAGCTTCACGGCAATGCCGCGCGCGTCTTTCTCGGAATCAGGGAAAACGCCAGGGTTGCCGCTGGAGAAACGGACAAGCGCGTCATACTGGCCGGGTTTCGCGAACACGCCAAAGGCAAACTGGGGCTGCACGCGATCCACTCTGAAAGTCGCCTTCACGCAGCCGTGACCTTTGGTGTGGACGTCGCGCTGGTAATTGTGCGGGTGAAATCCCGGCGCGGTCTTTTCCGTTGTGGGCGGCGGCTGATGGGCTGCGGTGTTCTGCATCAGCTTGGCGCGGTCCTGTATGGAAACATCAATGGCTGAGCGCACGATCTCCGCGGTGAGGAAGTCTTCATTCGCGGTTACGTGTTCGCCCATGGGAGCGTCAGACGGGCCGCGGTCATGGTTGTAGAGATACAGCACTGCCAGTGCGAGCAGCAGCACGATTCCGCCGAGCCATTTGAGGACCAGGATCAGATATTTCATGAGCGTTATTTCCCCTTCGCAGCAGACGCGCTGGCTGATTGCGCCGGAAGCGTGCACCTTGTGGATGAAGGCCGGCAGCGCGGTGGCGGCGGCGGAATGTAAACCGAGCAGGAGCGATCATTGGGATCGTCGCGGTGGACCTTGAGATATTCGACGATTGCCCAGCGCTGATGTTCGGTGAGCTCAGGTCCTATCACCCCATAAGACGGCGGCGACCCCGGGGTCCACGGCTGATATCCAGCGCGGAACTCATGTCCCGCGTTTGAGTTTCCTGTGATCGACGTATCGAAGAGGAATGCGCCTTTTTCTGAAGCGTCACTCTGCAACCCAACTGCATACGGATCGAAGAGGGTGGTGTGGCGATAGAATTTTTTGCTTCGCTCATACGCCGGCACCAGCATCTGGTAGAGCGTGGGTACTGAGCCATTGTGGAGGAACGGTGGAGTTGCCCAGATCCCCGCCAGTGGCCGCGCCTTGTACTGCGGCAGCGCCTGTGGGATATCGAGCTGCCAATAGCCATCCCAGCTGTGGCGCTCGGCGGAATCATCAGCGAAGCCCATGTCCTCATACGCCTGATCGCGGACCATGCGGATTACATAATTCAACGCCGCCCCCAGCGGCACTGAGTTCAGTTCCACGCCGCCAAGCTGCTCGCGGATGTAGCCGTCTTCCTTCTCCTCCACAAGATGGTCATACAATTTTTGCGCGGCATCATGGTCGGGGCCGGTGATTTGCTTGTCGTGCGCGAGTTCCCAGTTGTACTGCGTCTTGCGATAGTAATCCTGCTGATAATAATGCAGCATCGCCTTGCGCACCTCTTCAGCGGTGAGGCCGGTGGAGGTCAGGTTCAGTCGATAACGAATGAAGTTCAGGGCGGAAGTTGGGTCTGTGCCTATGTCCTCCAGGGGCAGCATCGTCATGACCCAGTGCGGCACATCTTTTTCCAACTCAAGCGGATTCGGTTCCAGCTTTTCCGGCGGCACTCCAGGAGCAATGTGCGGGATCTCTTTGGGATAGTCCTTCAATTTCCACGGTGCGTCCGTTTCTACCTGGTATTGGTTGGCGACATAAGGCCCGTGACACTTGACGCAGTACTGGCCAAAGAGATCGCGGCCTTCCGTCGCCAGCTTCACGTCAATCTTGCCGAAGACGTCTTCCGGCCAGCACGGCGGGGTCAACTTGCGCAGCCCCTGCTCAATCTTGTTCATGTTGGCTAACTGTGTGGACGCTTCATAGCGTTCCGTGTTGGGCAGCGGGCGTCCGTACGGGTCGACAAGGTAATAGCGGGCGCCCACGCCCATGGCTTCGCCCAGGTTGCGGGCCATGGGCTGGCGGACACTTCCGGTGTACTGCACCCAGTCAAATTTGTAGATGTCCCAAACCGGCGGATAGCTCACGGGAGCATCGGCAACGCGATAGTTCTTCTCTGTCAGGTTTACCGCGAAGGCAGTATTCAGAATCCGGCCAAGGCCATCAGTGCGTCCGTAACCTTCCTCTACCGGATAGACGTGAAGCTTTTTCTCAATCCACGCCTGCTTAATCTGTTTCTTCAAGACGACGCCCAGATTGTGGCGCAACAGCGAACGATTGTCTGAGTTGTTGTGCTTGCCAAGTACGCTTTCTGCGAAGCGCGAGAACTTAAAGGGGTTGAGGTACGTCGCGCTGAGCGAGGCGAACAGGTCCATGGCGAAATGGCCCGCATGCATGCCTTTCACGTCGGCTGCGCCAGATCCGCCATCAATCCGCACCCCATAGCGCGTTCCATTGTCCACGTATTGCAGTTCGCCGGTGTGGCATGCGGCGCACGTCAGGTCCAGCATCATCTCCCCGTAGGTGGGGTCATAGCGGGGCGCAAAGCCGACGGGGAGGTGTCCGGGATTTTTTGCGATATCGGCGTCATCCTCAATGAAGCCGTAGGCCCGCATGAATTCAGGCGCTGCGAATTTCTTTTCTGTCCATGGCCTCTCCAGATTTACCAGCCAGTCGTAGCGCAGGTCGGCCACGTAGGTACCCTGGCCGGTGTAGTAATACGTCTCGCGCGCTTCTGAATTGGGCTCCGTTCCCCAGCCTTGCCCCAGATAAGTAATCTGGTCCACCTTGGCCGCGGGGGCGATCTGGCGATCGATGTACCACATAGTTATTGCAAAGGCGGTGATCGCGAAAATGACAATTGTTCCAACAGTGATGCCGGTCCCAATCCATACTCGCTTGGGAACCGCCATGACCATCCGATAAATCACGTCAAAGATGGCCTTCAGTAATCTCCATATGAAGACCACAAAATTCCGCAACTTGCGCCAGAAGAATTGGAACGGGTGATGGAAGAATCTGCTGAGCTGGTCACGAAGCCAGCTCCAGAAACTCTGCGACTGATGCGGTGAGGGGGATGGGGAGGCCATCACTAGTTCCTTTCCATGGACACAACTGCGCGTGCGTTTGCGATTTTCAGAACGTCAAAACGAATGTTTCAAGCCGGGAATTTTCATCTGGCAGCTCACGATACGGCCCGTACCAGCCAGGGTCATGAAAGCGGTTTTGCGGTCAGCGCCGCCAAAGCAGATGTTCGAAGGCAAAGGCTCGGGCACGCCGATATCAAACTTGATGAACTCCAGGATCTTGCCGTGCGGTGAAACCACGGTGATGCCGCCGTTCACCAAGGCATCAAGACCCTGCGGCAAGTAAGTGGCGACGTAGATATTTCCTTCTTCATCGACGCACATTGAATCCAACTGACCGCAATCAGGGATTTGCGCGGTGAGCAGGTACGAACCATCAAGCGTACTGCTGTTGCACTTGATCGTGCCCGGATTGCCTGGATCAAGCTCCCAGTAGACAATCCATCGCGGAATACTCTCAGCCACGTAGAGCCGGTCCTGCTTCGGCGAAAGCGCAATGCCATTGGGTGACATGCGCGTCGGGATTTTCAGGATTGGCTGTTGCGAGCCTTTGGGCACGTAATACACGCCGCTCATATCACGCGTGATTCCGTTCGATTTCCCCCAGTCGGTAAACCAGAATCCGCCGCTTGAATCGAATATGAGATCGTCCGGGCCGCGCAGGCCGCGCGGATCATTGAAGAGAGGCATGAGGCACGACTTTGCACCCGGAGCAACCGGCGCAACTGAATTAGTGGCACACCACGTCTGGAATGTCCCGCTCTTCAGATCAACGCGCTGGATCAAGCCGCCGGAGTAATTCGCCGCCTGAATGGTTGGGACGTTCAGTGTGTACGGAAGCTCTTTCGGCGAGGGTGCCCAGGTGAAGCCGCCGCTATTACAGACGTAGATGGCGCCGTCGGGACCAACGGCGCATCCGTTTGGCGAGCCGCCAAGCGCAATCGATTTCGGCGCAAGGAACTTGCCGGGATTCGCCGGGTCGGGCAAAAAGTGCAGCACTGCGCCATTCTTCACATCAGCGCAGATCAGGCTGCCATCGGCAAGATAAACGGGGCCTTCTGGATAGCCCAGTCCGCTTGCGACTTCAACAAACGCAGATTGTCGAAGACTCACAGTTCTCTTCTTTCGTGTTTATGCGTGCGCAGCTTGCAGGGCCTTTATGCACCCGCACATCTTTTCTACGGTTGCAGCAGAGCGCGTAAAGCCCATCACAATCTTTTCGAAATGTTCCAGAGTGTAACCCGGCGCGTATTCCTGAATCGACGCCAACGCCTTGAGCGACTCTTCTTTTTTGCCAAGCCGGCAGAGCGCCTCCGCGTAGAGCACCACATGCAGCGTATAGCCGGGCTGCAGTTCTACGGCGCGGCGCGCGCTTTCGGCAGCACCTTCATAATTGCCCATCCGCAGTTGCGCAACAGCGAGAAACTGTGACCAGTAAGGGACTGAAGGATGGTCAGGCGCATCGGCCAGTAACTGGGTAAGGATCTGCTGGCCGAGGAGGACTTCTTTTTCTCCGCCCGCGCTTACATGACCAAGTGCAAGGTACCCCCAGGCCACCAGATCGAACGGCGCGATCTTTACCGCCCGGTGCAGCACCTGAACGGCTTTTTCGTACATGCCGTTCTGCAGCCATATACCTGAGCACCAGGCAAGCACTTCAGACTCGTTAGGAGCCAGCTTAACGGCTGTATCCGCGGCGGTGAGCGCCTCCGCCCAATCCGCTTCCGGCGTGTTCGACATGCCGTGAAGCACGCTCTGCAAAAGACACATGCTCAGGTAGGCGTATGCCGCGCCATAATTGGGATCGAGTTCTAGCGCGCGGCGGAGCATCAGCATGGCCTGCTGAATCCCGGCCGGACTGAACTCGTAGTTATAGATGTGATAGGCCTTGCGAACCAAACCCCAGGCATCAAGGTTCTCAGTGGGTGTGCGATAGGCAAAATCAGTGACCACTCGGATCAGCTGCCCGCCCAGCGAACGGACGATTGCCTTGGAGATCTCCTCCTGCATGTCGAAGACATCTGCCATCATGCGATCGTATTTTTGCGTCCAGACGATGCGTTCTTCAATGGTGTCCACCAGCTCGACAGAGACGCGTATCCGCTGCCCGGAATGGCGGATCTCTCCAGTGACGACGTAACGCGTGTTGAGTGTGCGCCCAATGCCGACGGGATCAGCCGCATCGCTGCCCAATTTGAACGATGCTCTCTGGGGCGCTACGCGCAATCCGGGCACGCCGGTGAGCGCATGGATGACTTCAGAAGCCAGGCCTTCAGCGAGGAAATCATCTTCCTCCGCCGCGCCGGTGGCACAGAACCGCAGCACTGCAATGGAGGTGCGCTCGGTGCCGATTACCGGAGGTACTACCTGCGTTTTGCGCGAAGGTTCAACCTGCGTCGCTTCAGCTGCGTAGGGAATGGTTGGGGCGGTCGTGGCTCGCGAAGCGGGAAGCGGGCGCGTGTAATCCC
>JBAIYI010000523.1:0-6329 GCA_037915955.1 Terriglobales bacterium | reverse complement strand
CTATGGCGTGGGCCGAAGCACGGTAACCAAGGTGTTTGAAGGGGCGAGCGAGCCGATCAAATAGGTAAGTCGATTTGGATACAGGCTACACCGCTGTACCCGCTGCCACGGCGCGCAGACCTGTAACGACCGTGAATGCACTGAAATCCTGAAATAACCGGATCGCGGCCAAGCCGGAAGCGCCTGCGGAAGTGCATTGCGCGGCATTGTTCAGAGTGACTCCGCCCAAGGCGAGCACGGGCATGGGCGGTTCCGCCGGATGCGCCCGATTGCAGACTTCACGCAACAGTTCAAGGCCGCGCGGATTGGCCGTTCCGGCTTTTTCAAAGACCGGCGCAAACAGCACAAACTCTGCTCCGTGTGATTCTGCCCGCGCGACATCTGCAAGCGAATGCGCGGAGACACTTACGATTGCATCATGCCGGCCGCCCCGCGCCAGAATCACGCGTCCTTCGCTGGCGGAAAGATCATGCGACGGAAGATGCACTCCATGAGCGCCGCAGGCCAGCGCTACATCGATACGTGAGTTGACCAGAAGTTTTGTGGCCGACCCAGCGGGGATTGCGTGCATCGCTTTCACCGCCAGCTCTTGCAGACGCCGTGGACTCAGGTCTTTCTCACGTAGCTGGATGTAATCGACGCCCGCCAAGGCGCATTCTGCGATCTTGGCCAGCAGTCGAGTTTCCTGCTCGGCTGGGCCGCCGGGGAACTGCAGGCGATCGGTAATGTAGCAGAGCAGCAGCGGGCCGCGTTGCTGGCGGGGTCGCTGCTCGGCAGGTTTAGGCAGGCACACCGGTCAAATATAGCAGCCAGCCAAGCGCGCCATGAGATCGACGACCGTCCGGTGGCTAATCTGCAATTTCTTCAACCGCTGCCATTGTGAAACAATCTTTCTACCGCATGAAGACCTGGTCTTATCCTCTGCTGCGCATCGCCGGTGTGGAGTTCCGGCTGCACATTACATTTTTCTTTCTGCTGTTCTTCGTTTTGCTGTATGAGACCAACTTCGGCATGGTCTCGGTCATCGGACGCGGCCTGGCTCTGACTGCGCTGGTGCTCCTTGCCGTCTTCCTACATGAACTCGGGCACGTCATGGTCTCGGCCCGCTTCGGCGCTCCCATGCGCGGGACAATACTCCTCCCCACCGGCGGCATTCCCATGGTGGATCCCAACTCGCTCCATGCCGTCCCGGATCTCCACCGTGAATTCCGCATCGCCTTTGCCGGACCGCTCATCAACCTGGCGCTCGCCTCGGTTACGGCGGCAGTCCTCGTCACCCTCAAGGCGCCGGCATATCTCTTCACACGCCCATTCATTGATCTATTGGTATTGCCGCGCAGTTTTTTCTGGATCAACCTTGGGCTGTTCGCCATCAACCTGCTGCCTGCGTTCCCGCTCGATGGCGGCCGGGTCTTCCGCGCCTGGCGCTCGCAAACCCGCGACCTCCGCACCGCCACCCGGCATGCCGTGAACCTGGCGCACCTCTTTGCCGCGGCCTTCATGTTCGCCGGGGTGGTGTCATCCAAGTGGCTCATGCTCACGGGGCTCATACTCTTCATGGCCGCGCAGATGGAAGAGCGCACCGCCATGTTCCAGTCCGTGGCCGAGGCGGTACAGATGGGGGACATCATGCTTACGCAGTTCTCGATCCTCTCCCCGGCAGACACACTGGAAGACGCTCTCACCAAAGCTGTGCACTGTCTTCAAGATGATTTTCCTGTGGTCAGCGCAGGCGACCTGGTGGGAGTGATCTCGCGCCAGACCATCGTGGAGCGCCTTCGCCGGGAAGGCAACGGCTATGTCCAGGGCGCCATGAATCGCGCTTTTGAGATCGCGGCAAAGACCGAATCGCTGGCTTCCGGGTTCCGCAAGCTCACCGCACGGGGCCTCACGCTCATCCCCGTGGTCGATGAAGAACGCCTCGTCGGTATCGTGACGCTCCAGAACCTTATGCACAGCATGGGCCTGCTCGCGGAGAGCCGCCGCCTCCGCCACCAGGCTGAACAGGAGAGCTAATTTAAGCAGATGAACCCTGAGGAACTTCAGTCAGCTATCCGCAGGAGAGCGGCCAACAAAAATATTGATAAGAACCTGTTCCGCGGGGCGACGCAGCGTGTCTCAGTAAGCAGATTGTAAGAGACGGTTTTTAAAAGAAACTCATTGGCTGCGGTCGCCAGGGCGGCAACCCTCGGCGGCCATTTTTTCTTTGCGCAGCAAAAAGGCCCGGTCTTGGACCGGACCTTCGCTTTGACTAAAAATTGGTAAGATCTTACTTTGCAGCGGCTACCAAACGCGCGTTGAGGCGGCTCTTGTATCTGGCTGCAGTATTCTTGTGGATCACGCCCTTTCGCACAGCCTTATCTATTTCAGAAACGGTGGCCGGAAATTGCGCCTTGGCGTCGCCGGATTGCAGGGCGGCCCGGAACTTTCTCAGGGCAGTGCGCAGGCGTGAGGTGTTGGCGCGATTGCGAGTAGTGCGAGTCTCGGTCTGACGGGCGCGCTTCAGCGCCGAACGATGATTTGCCATGTTGCTGGTTAGTTTCCTCTTGAGATATTTCGGAGGTGAGCCCGAAAGACTTATTTTACTTGCATTTAGCTGAAATGGTCAACCGGGAAACACCTTTGAAACACAGAGGAACAGGGGAAACAGAGGATCCGAAAAAGGTCCCCACTCATGACTATTCCGAGGTCCAGCCGGATTTTGGCTTTTGACTAGACAGGCGGATTCGTCCTCCCGCCGTGCATCCGGAGGAACAAAGAGGAACAGCAACGAGTAATCAGTACGCTGGCTTTCGGTCTCCGAACAATGCGAGTCAAGTTAGCACCCACTCCGCCATCACATTCTCATCGCTCTCCTCGTGTCACCTCCTACACAGTGTGTTCCGCTACCCACACGGATTTCTTGCTTTTAAGTATTGCAAGGTGCCCTTTTCGGCGTTGAAGGCACGTTGGACACACGAGTGCAACGGGTGATCGAGGGGACCCAAAGTAATTCGAGCCGAACAGCCTTGCGATGTTATAGTTCCGCTTAACCCCCGACAAAAAATGAGACTTTCAGCGAAGTATTGCGGTTGCTGTGCGTGTCTACTTCTGCTGGCTGGCGTTCTGGCGGCGTTGGCAAGCCCCGGAAAGCTGCCTTCGATGAGCGCATCCAGCTATCTGCATCTGGATTCGCCGGCCGACCGCGAGGCATTCCGGAACTGGTTCACCGCAATTGCGGAGTATCAGGCGTTGCGTGACGGAAAAGATGTGCCAGCCGAGATCAATGATTGTGCCGCCCTGCTGCGCTATTCGTTTCGCGGCGCTCTGCACGCGCACACCGCTGAGTGGCTGATGCAGAACAAGTTAGAGGCACTTGGGTCCCTGCCCTCGGTTGGGAAATACGCGTACCCTCACACCCCGCTGGGAGCAGGAATCTTCCGGATCACGCCGCCCGAATCCGGCAAAGATGACAAAGCCGATTACGCCGAGTTTGCCGACGCGAAGACGCTCTGGCGCTTCAACACCTTCCTGGTCTCCCGCGACGTGAGGATGGCCCACCCCGGCGATCTTCTGTTCTACCGGCAGCTGGAACAGAACTCTCCCTACCACTCCATGATCTACGTGGGCCGAAGCCGGCTGGCAGACGCCCACGCTGAAGGCGCAATCGTGGTGTACCACACAGGCCCGCTGGGCAAGTCCCGAGGCGAAATGAGAAGAGTGGCCCTTAACGAGCTGATGCAACATCCGTCGCCACGATGGCGGCCGGTCCCAGGCAATAGCAATTTTCTCGGAGTCTATCGATGGAACATTCTCAGCGAGGTGCAGTGATGCGCGATCGCGGCGCAATCTTGAAACTTATGCTCTGCGCGGTGCTGTTTGTCTCCCTATCCGGAATGGCGAATGCTGCCCCGTATTTTTCGCTCAGCACGGACAAGACGTTTGCGCCGCACGAGAAGGTCACCATCCACATGTACACCCGGGATGTACATAGCCTTGAGTTCCGGCTGTACCGCGTCAACAACCCGGTGCTCTTCTTCGAAAAGCTGAAAGACATCCACGGCTTTGGAGCGGGCCGCTATGGCGAGAAAGAACAGATTGACCAGAGGACGTGGATTGAGCGTTTTCATGACTGGAAGAGGCGCAAGTTTGTCCGTATCCGCAATTTTTTCCGCGACCAGTTTTCCGATCGATCACGGGCAGAAATCCGCGAGCGCGAAGGTAACAAGAACAAGAAGGCCGGTCCTGCTGCCGTGTTCGCGCAGGTGCCACTGCTGAATGAGCAGCAACTGGTGGCGCGCTGGCGTCAGGAAGTGCCCTCACATTACCTCTCGGAAAGGCAGGACGTTCCGGTTGAGTCATTAGAAGAGGGCGCCTATGTGGTCGAGGCGACCAACGGAGAGCTCCGCGCCTATACGGTGGTGATCGTCTCAAGGTTGGCGCTGGTTACGCGCAGCACTCCAGGCCAGGTACTGTTCTATTCGGTCGACCGAACCTCCGGCGCGCCGGTACCGGCAACGCAGGTGGAAGTCTGGTGGGACCACAAGAAGCAGGCGACAGTGAAGACCGATGCGCAGGGTCTGGCGATGCTGACGGTAACCACCGCGGGTGAGCAGGACATCAGGATCTTCGCAACGCATGAAAAGCAAGTGGCGCTGGTAGCAGGAGAATACTTCAACTGGAGCAGCAACCCGGCGGCAGACTGGACCGGGTACGTGTATAGCGACCGCCCGGTTTACCGGCCCGGCCATACGGTCCATTTCAAGGGAATCGTGCGCAAACACAGCGGCGAACGCTATAGCGTGCCTGCCGGAATGCCGCTCGATGTGAGCGTCCAGGATTCAGCGGGCAAAGAGGTGTACACGAGCAAGGCCACGGTCTCGGCTTTCGGCAGCGTTCACGGCGACTTCAACCTGGCGCAGGATTCGGCACTGGGGTACTACTCCATTGTGCTCAAGTCCGCCAGCCCGACGGAAGGTTACGCCATGAGCGGCGGCTTCAACGTGGAGGAATACAAGAAGCCTGAATATGAAGTCCGGGTAACGCCGGACAAGCCGCGCATTCTGGAGGGAGAGACTGCCGGCGCAACCATTGAAGCCAGGTACTTCTTCGGGGAACCGGTTGCCGGCGCGGAAGTTAAATATGTGGTGCATCGGTCGGCATACTGGTCGTCAGTATTCGGCGATGAAGACTTCTACGATGACTCGTATGGAGATTTTGAAGGTTCCGAGGAAGAAGGCGATTACGGCCGTTCCAGCGATGCGCCCGAATATGACTACGGCGGGCAGCAGCTTTCCGAGCAGACCGGCAAGCTGGACGCCAACGGGCGGCTGAAAATCACCTTTCCCACTACGCTGGACGAGCGCAAAGGCGACTTTCGTTACCGAGTGGAGGCCCGCGTTACCGATGAGAGCCGGAGAGAAATTGCCGGTTACAACTCGGTGATCGCTACCTATGCCAGCTTCCATATGGGCCTGCAAACCGATAAGTATCTTTACCAGGTGGGAGATGTGATCCGGCTGACGGCGCAGGCCAAAGACTACGACGGCAACGCGGTCCAGACTCCATTTCGCGTGGAGCTGATCCACCATGATTATCGCAACCGGACGGAGAGGGTGATAGAGAGTCAACAGGGACAGACTGACCAGAATGGCCAGGCGACGTTGCAGATCCAGGCCAAGCAGGCAGGCAGCACCACGGTGCGAGTCACGGCCAAGACGCCGGAAGGCCGTGAGATCCAATCCGACACGTGGATTTGGGTACCGGGAGAGAAGGGCTACGAGTGGGCCGAAACCAACCGCGTGCAGATCATTGCGGACAAGAAATCTTACAAACCAGGTGACACAGCTCACCTGATGGTGATGACCAATGTCCCGGAACCGCATCTGCTTGTAACGACTGAGGCACGAACGATTCAAAGCAGCCGAGTGGTGAAGTCCGGCAACAGCTCGACGGTGCTCGACGTTCCGATCAGCGCGGAAAACCAGCCGAACGTTTATGTGTCGGCCACGTTTGTACGCAACGGCACCCTTTACACCGGCACCAAGATTCTGAATGTACCGGCCACCGAGAACAAACTGAAAGTAACGATTGAGCCGTCGCAGCCGCAGTTCCGTCCCGGCGATGCGGGGCGCTACACGATTACCGCTCGGGATTTCAAAGGCAAGCCGGTTTCCGGCGAGTTCAGCCTGGGTGTGGTGGATGAAGCCATCTATTCGGTGCATCCGGACAGCGTTCAGGAGATCAGCAGCTTTTTCTACGGCAGGGTGGAAAATCGGGTACAGATGCAATCGTCGTTGAGCTTCTACTTCACCGGAGAGGCCGGCACCAAGCCGATGATCCTGGCTTTC
>JBAIYI010000626.1:0-2645 GCA_037915955.1 Terriglobales bacterium | reverse complement strand
CGCTGGGGAGTGGCCCATGGTGAAGTCAATTGCAAGCGCAGGGACGGAACCCTGCTGCCCATCGAAGTTTCTTCCGTCGTATTCAAGGACACAAGCGGAGACAAGAGAACCACACTTGCTCTGCGCGACATTAGTGAACGCAAGAAAGCAGAAGAAGCGCTGCGCCAGAGCGAGCAACGCTTCCGTCGCATCTTTGAAGAAGGGCCGATTGGCCTGGCTTTGGTAGGCAAGGACTACAAATTCATCAACGTGAACGGCTCTCTTTGTGCGATGGTCGGCTATACCGAGCAGGAGCTACACTCCCTCACCTTCGCTGACATCACCTATCCTCCAGATCTTCAGGCCGACGTGGAGATGGCGGAAAAGCTCTTCAAGGGAGACATTCCCTTTTATCAGATCGAGAAGCGCTACGTTCGAAAAACCGGAGACCTGGTCTGGATCAGCCTGACCGGATCGGTGATCCGCGATGCGAACGGCAACGTGCTCTACGGCCTCGCCATGGTTGAAGACATCAGCGAGCGCAAACGAACTGAGGAGCAGCTGAAACAACAGGCTATCCTGCTGGACCGCGCCCATGACGCGATTATTGTTCGCGACCTCAACGCCAAGGTGATCTTCTGGAATAAAGGCGCTGAGAATACCTATGGATTCTCCTCAAATGAGGCCCTGGGACGTATAACGCATGAGCTGCTCAAGACCTGCTTCCCCATGCCTCTCCAGGAAATCGAGAAGGCTGTAACCGTGAACGGTGAGTGGGAAGGCGAATTGGAACATGCAACACGGGACGGGAAAGAGATTGTGGTCGCCAGTCGCTGGTCGCTGCTGCGCGACGAATCGGGTAATCCGCGGAGCATTCTTGAGATCAACCGCGACATTACGTTGCGCAAGAAGGCAGAAGCGGAACTGAAAGTCCAGACCGAGCGGCTTTCCCTCGCCACCCATGTTGCGTCCATCGGCGTCTGGGAATGGGACGTGAAAACCAACCAGAGCTTGTGGGACGACACATGTTACGAGATTTACGGCGTGCGCAAAGAGACTCCAATGGCGTACGAGAAATGGGCGCAGCTCGTTTATCCAGACGACTTGGCAAAAGTTGAAGCGTCATTGCAGCGCGCGATCCGAATGAAATCGCAGGACTACGTCGAATTTCGTATCGTCCGGCCGGACGGCACCTTGCGTCATATCTCCTCCGCGCAGGGCGTAGTGCTCGATGAACAGGGAAATGTAACCAAGATGGTCGGCATCAATATCGATGTCACCGAACGAATGCGCATGCAGGCGCAGCTTGAGGCTTCGGCAAGGCTCACCGCCATCGGGATGATGGCCGGCGGCGTGGCCCACGAGATTAACAATCCACTCACCATCATTCATGCCTCCGCCAGCGATCTGCTGGAGCTCGCGCAGGAGCGCCCGGTGCTTGAGCGTGAAGAGGTCATCCGAAATACCCAGCGCATCCGGCAGACTGCAGCGCGGATCGCGAAGATCGTCAAGAGCCTGCGCCGCATCTCCCGCGAAGGTTCCAAAGACCAGGTGTTCCCGTCGTCGGTAGGCAAGATCGTGGAAGAAACCCTGGAGATGTGCCGGGAGAAGTTCCGTGCCCATTCGGTCCAGTTGTTGGTTCCGGAAATCGATCCTGCTCTCACCCTGCCTTGCCGTGAAGTACAGATCGCGCAGGTGCTGCTCAACCTGCTCCAGAACGCCTATGACGCCGTGGTTGATCAGCCCGGGGAGAGGTGGGTCCGACTCGACGCCAAAGTGCAGGACGAAAACCTTCTGCTTTCCGTGGTGGACAGCGGACCGGGCGTCCCGGCAGAACTCAAAAGCAAAATCATGGACCCGTTTTTTACCACCAAGGATGTGGGCAAGGGCACAGGCCTTGGCCTCACGCTTTCCAAAACCATTGCGGAAGAACACGGGGGCACGCTCGAACTTTCCGAACAGGAAGGTCACACCTGTTTCAAGTTGAGCCTTCCCATGTCGCTTCCTCGGAGTCATTATGCGGTTAACTGATGCAGCAGTTCTGGTTGTTGAAGATGAAGTCACCATTTGCGAGATCATGACGGCATGGTTGCGCCGCTCAGCGCGGCACGTGCTCAGCGCCCACAATGGACAAGAGGCGTTGCGCCTGCTACAGCAGGAAAAAGTTGACATCGTAATCTCTGACGTTCGCATGCCCATCATGGATGGAGTTGCTCTTCTTCGCGCGATCAGGAAATTGCCGCCGCCGTTTCCCGCCGTCATTTTCATCACCGGCTTCAGCGATCTGGAGCCGCGTGATGCCTACGGCCTGGGCATTGAAGCGATCCTGGAAAAGCCCCTGGAACGCGACCAGCTCCTGAAAGCTGTGCAGCGAAGCCTCAGCTCGCGCCGCGAAATCTGGAGCACGCTGCCGGAACCAGAACTTGCCTTCCCCCTTACGCTCACGTTTCCGGGACGCGAGCAAGCTTTGCTGGAAAGGCGCATCGTGTTCGGGCATGGAGGCTTCTGCGTTCTCACCGACCGGAAAGTTCCCGAAGGAGCTATCGCATTCCGGATCCACTTCCGCGATGACGGCACTCTCTTCTCCGGACAGGGCGTGGTGCGCTGGACCGCGCCGCAAGAAGAACTGGTCGGCATTGAAATTTTGTACGTTGACGACCAGAGCC
>JBAIYI010000687.1:0-2047 GCA_037915955.1 Terriglobales bacterium | reverse complement strand
GTGGCCTTGATCACGTTGTGCGGGTTCGCCGTGCCAATCGACTTGGTCAGCACGTTCTGCACGCCCGCTGAGGTCATCACCGCGCGCACCGCTCCGCCCGCAATCACTCCGGTTCCTTCCGGTGCCGGCTTGAGCAGCACCATGCCGGAGCCAAAGCGGCCCAGCACCTGGTGCGGGATGGAGTTCTGCGTCAGGTTCACCTTCACCAGGTTCTTCTTCGCTGACTCAATCCCCTTGCGGATGGCCTGCGGAACTTCCTTCGCCTTGCCCGAGCCGTAGCCGACCACGCCCGCACTGGGGTCGCCGACCACCACCAGCGCCGCGAATGACATGTTCTTGCCGCCCTTGACCACCTTGGTCACGCGATTGATAGCCACCACCTGGTCCTTCAGGTTGTAGCCGCCGGCATCGAGTTTCTTTCTGATTGCTGTTGTCGCCATTTAGAACTCCAGACCTGCTTCACGCGCGGCATCCGCCAGCGCCTTGATTCTTCCGTGATACAGATACCCGCCGCGGTCGAACACCACTTTCTTGATGCCCTTTTCCTTCGCGCGCTCCGCGATCAGCTTGCCTACTTCTTTCGCGCTCGCCACGTTGCCGCCGGTCTTCTTGTCGCCCTTCTTGCGGCCCTGCACCGTGCTCGCCGAAACCAGCGTTGCTCCGCTGCCGTCGTCGATCAGCTGCGCGTAGATGTGGTTCAGCGACCGGTAAACGTTCAGCCGCGGGCGCTCCGATGAGCCCGTGAGCCGCTGCCGCAGCCGATCATGGATACGCCGCCGGATACTGTCTTTCGAAACATTAGGAATCATTTCTTCACCTTTTGCTTCGCACTGCCCCTGGCAGCGCGATCAAAACTAAATTTTGTTTGCCGCCCAACAATCGTGTCATCCGCTGATCGGTTCATCGGTGATCGTTTTAAAGATGTTCCGATCACGCGCGATCACGGCGATTATTTTGCACCGGTCTTTCCGACCTTCTTCTTCAGCCGCTCGCCGGCGTAGCGCACGCCCTTCTGCTTGTAAGGATCCGGTGGACGCAGCTGCCGCATCTCGGCCGCGACCTGTCCCACCTTCTGCCGATCAATGCCGCTCACCGTCAGCTTGGTCTGCTTCGGGTCGATCGCCACGGTCACGCCGGTCGGCAGCGGATATTCAATGGGGTGCGAGTAGCCGAGCGTGAACACCACCGTGTTCTTGCCCTTCAACTCAGCGCGATAGCCGATCCCCACGATTTCCAGGTCCTTGTTCCAGCCCTTGGTCACGCCTTCCACGGCATTGTTCACCAGAGCGCGAGCCAGACCGTGGACTGCGGCATGATCGTCGCTATCGCGGGTCACGTTAATGTTGCCGTCCTGCTGCTGCAGCTTCACGCCGGCAGGCAGGTGCGTCTGCACCTGGCCCTTGGGGCCGTTCACCACCACGGTGTTGCCCTTGACTTCAAACTTTACTCCCGTAGGGAGCGGAATCGGCTTCTTTCCGATACGAGACATTTTGAAACCCTTCTCTTTAAGCGAGTCCTTCACACCGTTGCCGGCTGAATTCCACGCTGATGATTCTGGCTCCTAGCTAGCAGCTAGTAGCTAGTAGCTGGTAATTCGAGCTCCGCTCGAATTACCACACCTCGCACAACAATTCGCCGCCCACGCCTTCCTTGCGTGCCTGGCGGCCGGTCATCACGCCTTTGGGCGTGGTCAGGATATTGATACCCAGTCCGCCCAGCACGCGTGGAATCTCATTGCGGCCGACATAAACGCGGCAGCCCGGACGCGACACGCGCTGCAGGTTCGAAATCGCCGCCGCGTTATCGTTGCCGTACTTCAGGTAAATGCGCAGGACTTTTCTTCCGTCCTCTTCCGTCGCCTTGAAATTGGCGACGTAGCCTTCTTCCTTCAGAATGCGCGCGATCTCCAGCTTCAGCTTGGAAGCCGGCACATCGAGCTTCTGGTGACGCGCGTGGATGGCGTTGCGGATGCGCGCCAGCAAATCTGCGACCGGATCGGTCAAACTCATTCGTTCATCTCCTCTTATCGTCACCCGTTTGCTCCGGC
>JBAIYI010000567.1:0-3982 GCA_037915955.1 Terriglobales bacterium | reverse complement strand
GCCAAAGATATTGCGGACAACGCCTTCAACATCCTCTCGTTCAAGCAGGCGTTGCAGGGTTCCACAGATTGGCAGCTTCCCACCGATGGCATGCTGGTACTGCGTCGTGGGCAGGCGATGGGCAAGTTGTACGGCGGCTGCCTTTCCATGCTGGTGGCGTCGCTGGGTACGCCATTCGAAATTCAGACCCATGGAACCATCCTCTTTATTGAAGATGTCGGCGAGAAACCCTTCCGCATTGACCGCATGCTGATGCAATTGCATCTGGCGGGCAAGCTGAAAGGAGTGCGCGGGTTCGTCTTTGGGGAGATGCTCGATTGCCTGCCTCCACCCGGAGAGAGCTACACGTTGCCGGGTGTGATCCAGCGGGTGCTGGCTCCGTATAACGTACCCATCGTTTATGGATTGAAGTCCGGCCATGTGAGCGGCGGCAATTGCACGGTGCCGCTGGGAGTTCAGGCAGCTCTGGTGGCCGCGGATGAAGGGGTAGAACTAACGATATTGGAAGCGGCAACGGAAATTCGCTAATCTGGATTCACTGTGGATCAGCAGCACGTACACATCATAGGAGTATGCGGAACGGCGATGGCGTCACTCGCCGGACTGCTCAAACAGCGGGGATTTAAGGTGACCGGATCGGACGCGGCAGCGTACCCGCCGATGTCGGAGTTCCTGGCATCCATGGCAATCCCTGTATCCCAGCCTTATTCCGAAGCCAATCTGAAGCCGCGGCCTGACTGGGTCGTGGTGGGGAATGCGATCTCCCGCGGCAACGTGGAATTGGAATATGTGCTGGACCAGCGCATCCCGTTTCGCTCGATGCCTGACACACTGTATGACTACTTTCTGCGCACGCGCGAGCCGATTGTGGTGGCGGGAACGCATGGCAAGACTACGACAACATCGATGCTGGCGTGGATCTTTCAGTATGCCGGGCAGAACCCTTCATTCCTGATCGGCGGTATCGCGGAAAATTTCGGCAGCAGTTTTGCCGTGCGCCAGGGCAAGCACTTCATCCTTGAAGGCGACGAATACGATACGGCCTTTTTCGATAAAGGGCCGAAGTTCCTGCATTATTTCCCGCAGGCAATCATCCTGACTTCAGTGGAGTTTGATCACGCCGACATCTACAAAGACCTGGATGCGGTGAAGCTGGCCTTCAAGCGGCTGGTAAACCTGGTGCCGCGCAAGGGGAAGATCATTGCCTGGGATGCGGGCGAGAACATTGATGACTGCCTGAAGAAGGCGTTCAGCCCAGTGGAACGCTACGGCATGAAGGAAGATTCATACTGGCGGATCACGGACTTGAGCTTTGAACCGGACCGCACCATCTGGCAGGTGCTGCGGGAAGGCCAACCGTGGGCACAATTCGAGTTTGCGCTGGCGGGCGAGTACAACGTGCTGAACGCGACTGCCGCCGCGGCGATGGCAGGCCATTACGGCATTGAACCCCAGGTGATCTCAGAAGCTCTGCTGCAGTTCAAGAGCGTGAAGAGGCGGCTGGAGGTCAGGGCGGAGGTCGACGACATCACCATTATCGACGATTTTGCGCACCATCCTACGGCGATTGCAGCCACCTTGAAGGCGCTTCGCACACGGTATCCGGGAGCAAGGCTATGGGCAATCTTTGAACCTCGTTCGAACACCCTGCGCAGAAAGGTAATGCAAAAAGAGCTGGTCGCGAGCCTCGCGATTGCGGATCAGGTAGTGATCACGCCCATCTTCAAGCCTGAAGCGGTGCCGGAATCCGAACGGCTCTCCACCTCCAGCGTAATCAACGGAATCAAGAAGCAGGGCACGCCGGCGCGGGAGATGGCCGATGCGGACGAAATTGTAGAGACGATCGCACCGGAGCTGCGCAGCGGTGACATCGTGGCCATACTTTCGAACGGGGGCTTCGGGGGCATCTACGAAAAGCTGCCGCGCAAGCTGGAGGAGCTGCGCGGGGCCGCGCGCACATGAAGCCCACTCTTCTGGATCGAGTGCGGACAATTACTGCTCTTCTGTTCCTCATTGTGCTGGTTCCGCCGGCCGCGCTGATCGCCTTTCCATGGACGTTCATCACAGGCAAGCCAGATTTTCTCTATTTCGTAGGAATGGGGTTCGCGCATCTGGCCGTGCGCATTGCGGGCGTAAAGATCAAGTTGGAGGGAATGGAGAAATTTGATCCCGCAGGCACGTACATCTACATGTCGAATCATGTTTCCAACCTTGATCCGCCGGTTCTGGCGCCGCTGATCCCCCGTCGCACCTCAGTGCTGGCGAAAAAAGAGATCTGGAAAATCCCCATTATCGGGCAGGCGCTTACGCTGGCGGAGATCGTACCGGTGGAGCGCAGCAACCGTGATTCGGCCATCGAGAGCATCCGGCGGGCAGGCGAGGTCATGCGACACGGTATTAACATGACGATTTATCCCGAGGGCACCCGCTCACCCGATGGCCGCATGCTGCCATTCAAGAAAGGCCCGTTTTTTCTGGCGATGGAGACCGGCTTCCCGGTTATTCCCGTGACAATCCTGGAAACAGAGAAGATGATGCCGAAGGGAAGCTCGATCATTCGCGCAGGTACGGCCACGTTGGTGTTTCACGAGCCCGTTGATCCGAAGAAGTTCGCGACCAAGGAAGAGTTGATGGATGCGGTGCGGCAGGCGATAAACAGTGCGTTGCCGGAGGAGAGACGCGCTTAACTGCACATAGATGAGTATGCTACTTGTTCACGGTGGATGGGACACAGTGGTTCTGGTCTGCGGGTTTTACGTGCTCTGCGCCGTAGCTCTCTTTGTTGCGGTCCGGTGGATCGTGAGAAAGATCAATAAGTCTTAAGTCCGCTCAGCTGGATGCGGGCGGTAGCGGTGGACTGGTCAAAACTGATCTGGACGGAACCTTCATCGCCTTTCTTGACTGGCGGGCCGAGGACGTTGTGGGTATGGCCATCAGCGTCGGCAAATTGGATCTTGAGTTGGCCGGTATCTACCGGCTTGATCACGTAATGAAAGTTCTGGCCAGGCTCGAGGCGGTCTTTCCCAAAAGTTGCTCCGGGATAATCAACTGAGATCGTTGTGACCGGCTGCTGGCTGTTGTTGGTTAAGGTGACATTCAGAACTTTGGAGTGGCAGCCCAGGAGGCCGCTGGCGAAAACCACCGCGAGCGAATTGGCGAAAATCCTCATCATCTCTTTTCAATTACCCGGGCGCTGAGCACTACGCCGTTGCGATTGTCATGCAGCTTGAGCGGAAACACAAGGATATTCCAATTCCAGCGGCGGTGCTTTTTGTCGGGCAGGTGGGGCAGCCCGCGGAAGCTGCGGTCCACGTAGGTTTCGCGCGTATCGGCCACCGTGCAGATGATGTCCTGCCACTCGCCGCGGAGCTCAGGAAACTCTTCAAAACGGTTTTTGCCGTTGAACCAGGACCGCTTCTTGTCGTAAAGGCGGGCGAAGTATTCATTCACGTATTGCCACGTGCCCTCGCGATCGAGCACTTCCAGCACAACGTCCTCTCCCATGGCCATGGCGATTCGTGAGTAGAAGAAGTCGCGCGCGTCCACCACAACGGGTTTTCCACGGCGCTTGGCTTCAAAGGAGCGCAGCGCGGCCAGCAGATCGTCAACGGAACTGTAGCCCTTGAGCAGGTGCATGTCTTCCACGCCGCCGAATTTGCGCTCCAGAGTTGCGGAGAGAATGATGATGGGAACCTCGGGCCGCTTATCGCGCAGCGACTGCGCGACTTCCGTGCCGAATTTACCAGCGCCAAGGTGATAATCGAGGACAGCTATATCGATTTTGCCGAGATGCGCCTCAGCTTCCTCCACGGACGAGGAGCTTACGGCTTCGTAGCCATGACTGCGCAGAATTGCTGCGCGAAGGATCAGATTGTCATATCGATCGTCGAGCAGGAGCACCCTGATCGGCTTCTTACCCGCTTCTGTTCGACCATCGGTCATGCCAGGTTCGTACCCAGTTATTCTTTCTCTTCCGATTTTG
>JBAIYI010000695.1:0-7606 GCA_037915955.1 Terriglobales bacterium | reverse complement strand
CCATCACGTCAGCTATGACGAGTGGAAGCACCGCCCGCTCTGGCAACGTGGCATGGAGTGGGTGGGTTGGATTATCGAACGCGAGCAGTAAGCCCATAAGCTAAGCCATCAGCCAAAATCGCATTTGGCAGCGTTCACCCTTACCCATTCTTCAATCGCCGGAGTAGGTGTACCTGAGTGTAGCTCTATCCTTGGCTCCAGCAACTACCTGCCTGGTTCCATTTCGGGAACTGCAGTTTCATTTTGGTACACAAAGATGGAAATTTTTGTTCTATCCACAGCGACTGCAAGAACCCACACACTAGGATGAGTGGGCGCTCACGTAAACGAATTTCATCTTGCCTGGGCGTAATTTCAAAAGGAGCAAAACACACCATGAAGAAAATCGTTGTTCTGCCCGTTCAGCAGCTGAAGACCACTGCAGCTGCAGCTTATCCGATCTTCCTGTGCTTCCCTTCACCATCCTAGTCTAAACCGCGGGGCGTGCATGTGGAGTCACGTGCGCGCCCCGCCTTCATGTTTGAGATAGACGCAACCGCACTGAAGACAGGTAGAATGTCTGCGCAGTTAAGCTGGCTGTAACAGGAGAACCTTGCGTGCGTAATAGCCTTCCCCGAATCAATGTTGCGTCTAAACAAACCGGCTTTGGGGTTTTTCGATATGGGCTGCTGTCGGCCGCTTGTTCTGTTTTTCTGCTCTATCCTGCGGTCCGGGAAATAGCCGCCCAGTCCGGCGATGCCACATCTGCGCAGGTAACGGCAGTGGTCCAGCGCTTCATCAAGGCGCAGCAATCGTTTGATCCGGCAACCCTGAAAGAGGTCACCACGGAGAACTACCTTGAGGTCTCACCTCAGGGTGAAGTAGATAAGCGCGAAGCCGTGCTCGGGTTTTACGATCCGGCCCACCGCGTTGAGGTCCCTGCGGCCTCCGTCAGCGATGAGAACATTCGGATCTTCGGAGAGACAGCGGTAGACGTGGTAGCTATCACCTACACGGTCAGTGAATCAGGCAAGGCCTCCCATGATGTGAAGATCAGGGCGACCTTTCTTGCCGTGCGACAGCAAGGTGCATGGAAGCTGGCCTCGGCGCAATACACCGGAATCAGGCCGCCTGCGGCACAGCACTGATCGGGCCGCGGCGCTCACGGCGGCAGAAGTTGAATCCGCCGGGCTGAAAGAAGCGGAGAGGATTTAGGAACGATGATCACTGAAGTCGGATCACCCACGCAGGAGCCGAAACAGCTTCCCGCTTCGTCCTGGGATACCCTGCAACTCGTTCCACTCTCCATGCAAAAGGAGGGCGATTCCTGGCTGGTGGGCAGCGTTGCCCTGAATCGCTTCTTCCAGATGCCGGAAGTTGCGGTGCGGATCATCGAACTTTTGCAGCAGGGCCTTTCCTTCGCGGAAGTGAAAAAGCGCCTCCATGCTGGCGAGGACGGCGACTTTGATCTGGATGATTTTGCCTCCACGCTCGTCCAGATTGGCTTCGCTCAGACCGGTCCATCTCCGGTGGCTTCAACTCTGGCTCCTGCTCAATCCGCAAAATGGCTGGCCATTGCCGGCAGGATCGGCCGGGCCATTTTCACCTGGCCCGTTGCCTGTCTCTACCTGCTCATCATTTCTTATACCGCCTGCGTGGCCAGAGTTCCGCAGGCGTTGCCGCGGCTGAGTGTCTTTTACTTCCCCGGCCATCTCACGGCTTCGCTCCTGCTCCTCCTTGTTCTGTTCTTCGTCATGGTTCTGCTGCACGAGCTCGGTCACATGCTCGCCGCCGCCAGGGTAGGCATCGACTCTCACCTCGGAGTAGGCACTCGCTTGTGGAACATCGTCATGGAGGCCGACCTCACCGGCGTACTCTCGCTGCCCAGGGCCAGACGATATCTGCCTTTTCTCTCCGGGCTTATCACTGACCTGTTGAACGTGAGTATTCTGTCTATCGTGGTTACCCGCCTGGTGCAGGCGCACGCCAACCCTTTCCTCATTCAGCTCTTGCAGGCCGTGGCCATGCAGATCCTGCTCGTCATGTCCTGGCAATGGAACATATTCCTTCGGACTGACCTGTATTACGTTCTTTGTACCGCGCTGGCCTATCCTGACCTTGACCGCGATGCCCGGCTTTATCTCCGCTCGCTCACTTACCGCATCACCGGCGGGCGAACCGGGACACCTCTCACGCCGGAGCAACTCCCCAAGCGGCTCGGCGTCCTGCGGCTCTTCTCGCTGATCTGGGTGCTCGGCCGCGTGGCCTCGCTCTACCTGCTCCTGGTCACGGCTGCGCCCACTTTGGTTCGTTATGCGGTTGACGACTATCGCGCGCTCAGAAACGCTTCTCTGGCGTCACTTCCCTATGACTACATCATCTTCACCGTGCTCTCGGCGTCCATGCTCGGCGCCGGACTTTGGATGTGGCTCTCGCAGATGAAATCACGAAAAGTTAATTTGGCAGGCCAATCATGAACTCAGAAAAAAATACTCTCTCTTATTTCGAGTTAACGCCCATCGCCCATCCTTCGCAAGCGGATCCCCGGGCAACCATCACCCGCTCCATTGCGGATGCGCAGCTGCATCCCCTTGATGCTGACTTTGAACACGGCGGCACGTGGGCAGGCGTCACCAGGTTGATTGAGATCATTTATCTGGACCTGCTCAAGCTTGGGCGCACGGAAGTAGTGGAGAAGCATAACTACGAGTTGCACATGGTGCTTGCTGGCTACCGTGATCGCCTGCCGCTCAAGTACGGATCGCTAACTGACGTCTCTCGCGGAATGGAAAAGACTCGTAACTTTCCCCTGGACCGGGCTTACCGCATCGCTCACGGATTGATTGAACTGGTCATGGAGTGGAGAAGCATTGCTGGCGCTGAGCCCCCGTGCATTCTCCTGGTGGAAAATTTTTCCCGGGCACAGCATCTTGCCCGGCGGTTCTTTCTCGATCTTGCCCGGCGGGCTTCTCACCGCGCCAATCTTGCTGTGATCGTTGCCTGCCAGAGTCCGGAGTTTGAGTTCAAGACCGGGGAATCGTTTTTGTCTGCGGTTCCTGTCTCCATCCCTTCCTCTTTCGGTGGGCTCAGCGCCGGCATCACCAATCCCATAATCTCCCATCAAGAGGCCGGGAAATGTCTTGAAACGCTCTTCACCTTTGAAGGTGTGGAGCTCAACTACCCCAGAGTTCTTGCCTGGTACAAATCCGCAGGTGATAGCTTCGGCTATGCCAGAGCGGCCCTGGCGGCGCTGCATGCCTGCAATCATTTTGGCTACTATTATGAAGCCAGTACTTTTGTTCAGCCCGTTCTACAGCATTTTGATCGACTCACCGACGGCAATGAAGAAAATCGCTGGAATTACGCTGGAAACCTCTATCACAGTCTCGTGGTGCAGGGAGCTGTGGAAGAGGCCCGCCACATTATCGAGCACGTGGCTAAGCCGTTCCTCACGCAAACGGCGTTGCTCGCCAAAGTGGAATATGTTCTTGGGATCATGGACCTTCGCCACCAGACGCCGCCCAAGATGGCCGGAGCGGAGTTCCACCTTACCTCTGCGGTAGACCTCATTCGCTCCGCTCAGGCAGATCTTGATCCTCACGAATACGTCTTTCTCAAAGTCTTTATCGAAAACGGGCTTGCTTTCCTGCGGGCCAGGCAAGGCAGGCGGCAGGAGGCAATCCAGCTTTGTCAGGATGGTTATGACCTGCTTACGCGTGAGCTTGGAGCTGACAAGCACAAACTGCACCGCTCCGTGCTGCAATACAACACGGCTCAGGTCTATGCCATGATGGGTGAGCTGGAGACGGCGCTACGGTACTATGATTACGCTATCCAGATGGACCCGAACTATTCCGAGTACTACAACGAGGTCGGGAATATTTACCAGCGTCAGGGGCGATTTGAGGAAGCGCTGAATGCCTATGACATGGCGGTTAAGTTGAGCGCGCCCTATCCTGAGGTTCATTTCAATCGCGCCATCTGCCTGGCTCGTGGCGGCCAATGGCAGGCGGCGCTCGAGAGCTGCAACTATACCCTGGAGCTAAAGCCGGACCAGCCAGATGCGTTTGTGCTGCGCGCTGAAATTTGTGAACAGCTTGGGAAGCCCGATGAGGCACTTACCAGCTACGACGGCGCAATCGAGCTCTCCGCCAACCTGGTTACCGCGCGGGTGAACAAGGCTGTTCTCCTGTTCAACAAGGGTCTTTTTGATCCGGCCCTGGCCGAGATGAATTTCGTGATTTCCATCGAAAACGCTGAATCCGCGCATTACGAGAATCGCGCCGCTATCTACAAGGAAATGGGAAAATGGGACCTCTGCAAGCAAGATGAACAAACGGCAGAGTTGCTGCGTAATCGCAGCGGCATGCAGGTGGCCCAGGCGGCAAGCTGACCATCATCTACAGCAAGGAAATTCACTTCCATGCACACGCTCACTCAGGATCTGGTATTTGGGTTTCGGCTGCTGAAGAAATCGCCCGTCTTCACCTTAACGGCCGTTTTGCTGATCGGGCTGGGCATCGGCGCCAGCACCGCGGTCTTCACCTTGCTGGACGCCATTTTGCTCAAGCCGCTGCCTTATCCGGAGCCGCAAAAGATCGTAATGCCCTGGAACATACCTCCGGCGAATCTCAATATTGCCGGCTACTTTCCGTGGTCGTCGATACAGTTTCACGCCATGGAGCAGGAGACCCGGACGTTTCAGTCTCTCGGCGCATTCCAGAGTGACACCTTTAATCTCAGTGGCTCCGGCGAACCGGTGCTGCTGGAAGGGATGCGGGTCTCTTACGGTTTCTTTCCCTCTCTGGGTGTAACTCCAGCTCTGGGGCGTCTGTTCACTCGCGAGGAAGATCAGCCGGGCCGCGACCACGAAGTTCTGCTCAGTGACGCGCTGTGGCGTGCCCGCTTCGGCTCCTCTCCTGAGGTAATTGGGCGCGTCATCGATTTGAACGGCTCGCCGTTCACTGTCATCGCCGTCATGCCTCCGGGATTCTCTTTTCCTCATGCCAATGAAATGCCGGAGAGTTTTTCTTTCCCCCGTGAAGCGCAGCTTTGGGTTCCGGCCGCCCTTCCCGCTGTTCCCGCGCCGAACGCCTCGGCGGAACTGGCAGTCGTGGGCCGATTGCAGGATGGGATTTCCGTTTCCCAGGCGCAGTCAGCCATGGACCTGTTCGCCACTCGCATGGACAACCTGATCCCTGCTGCGAAAGGGTGGTTCAAATCGCGCGTCGTCCCGCTGCAGCTGCAGGTCGCTGGCGATACTCGCCGTCCTCTGGTGCTGATGCTCTCGGCGGTCGTGGGAGTGCTCTTGATTGTCTGCTTCAATCTTGCCGGCCTGATGCTGATGCGTTCGATTCAGCGCGAGCGTGAGATGGGCATACGCGCCGCCCTGGGTGCCGGGCGGTATCGCATTCTTCGCCAGCTCCTGGTTGAAGCGTTGTTGTTGTCCGCTCTGGGCGGCACGGCTGGAATGGCCGTCTGCTTCGGATGTATCTCCCTGGCGCGGCGCTTTGGCCCCGCGAGCATCCCGCGCCTGCAGGAGACCGGCTTTGACTTCCGAATTTTCAGCTTTGCCATTGCCGTAACCTTGCTGACCACCCTCATCATTGGTATAGCGCCTGCCATCGGCGCCATTCGAACCAACCTCATTGAATCGCTCAAAGCAGGTGGGCAGAAGGCCGGGGCTGGCCCAACCCATCCACTGCTGCGCAGTGGGCTGGTTGTCTTCCAGATCGCATTGTCTCTCGTTCTGGTGGTTATGTGCGGCCTCCTGGTCCAAACCTTCCGCAATCTGCTCAGCGTGAATGGCGGCTTCCAGGCGGAACATGTGCTCACCTTTGAGTTGGCGCTCCCACCTGCAACGTATCCGGCCACAGCGAACATCGTTTCCTTCTACCGGCAAATCCTTCCTCGTCTTCATGAGGTCGCGGGCGTGCAGGCAGCCGCCATCACGGATGCCGTGCCCATGGGAGGAGCGCCTGAATCTACAGCGATTTTGATCGCCGGTCGCGTTCCCTCCAGCCGGAATGATATTCCCATGGTGAACTACGCGGTTGTCTCGCCCAGCTTCTTTTCCGCGTTGGGGACTCCACTCCAGCGCGGCCGCGACTTCCTTGATTCTGACAACGAGAACGCGCAGCCCGTCGCCATCATCAACCAATCCATGGCCCGCCGCTTCTGGCCAGACCAGGATCCACTCGGCAAAGAGATCCGCGTTCCTGCACAGAAATACTCCATGACAATCATTGGCGTGGTGGCTGACATCAAGCACACTTCCATGCGTGAACTGCCGTCACCGGAAGCTTTTGTTCCCTACACGCAGGAAGTGTGGCCCTCGCTGGCGATGATGCATGTTGTGCTGCGCAGCCGGACGGACCCCGATGCGGTAATCGGCGGAGCCCGCAGCGTAGTGCAGTCGCTCGATTCTCGCTTGCCACTGGCTAAAATCGCGACTCTCACCTCTCTTCGTGATTCAGCCCTCTCCCGCGAGCGCTTCTCCATCTTGCTGCTGGGCTTCTTTGCCGTCTTCTCACTGCTCCTGGCGGCGGTTGGCATCTACGGCGTCATCTCTTACTCGGTTGGTCATCGCTCGCAGGAGATCGGAATTCGCATGGCCCTGGGCGCAACGCGCGGCAGCATCTTCAACTCCATCCTGGGCCGCGGCTTCCAGCTTACGGCAATCGGCATTGTGCTGGGGGTGTGTGCCGCTCTCGCGGCAGGCCGCGCGATCACCAGCTATCTTTACGGCATCAAAAGCTATGATCCTCTCACGCTTCTGGGGGTATGTGTGGTGCTTGCGCTGGTAGCACTAATGGCGGGTCTGTTCCCGGCCTTTCGGGCTGCCTCAATCGAGCCAGTGCGGGCCCTCAGAAATGAATGACCCTACTCTCGATCAGCATTCATCCGTGACTAGCATTGCAGCACTTTCTCGCCTTCGTGGAGTATGTTGCAGGGCTGAATGCTGACTGCTGTTTGCTGATTGCTTACTGCAGAGTGCTGTTTCGATCAAGAACCTGAGCCCTGGTTTGTGCTAACGTCTTCTGATGCCCCAACGCGTGATCGCCGTGCTGATGCTGCTGCTTACGTTGCTCTCTCCTGCGGCAGGCTTTGACAGTTTCTGGCACGCGGAAGCGTCGCGCCGCATTGGCGAAGAGTTCGGCTTCAGCGAAGATGCGCGGAAGATCATGCAGCTCGGCAACTTCTCGCCGGACTTCTTTGGCCCGGTATCTGAGTTCGCGTCAGCAAAGCTCCCCGGCAAAGCCGCTGATGCGCTCAACCAGTACGGCCAGCAGAACGCCCAGAGCCGCCAGGCCGCGATCTTCCTGCATTTTGATAATCTCTCCGGGGAGCTGGACTCGAACCAGAAGTTCGATTTCGTGTTTCAGCAACTTCTGCACAACACCCAGGCGGCGCTCGCCAACTTCGGCAAGCTGCAGGGCGTGGACGACCGTACCCGCAAGACGCTCATCCTGATCACGCTGGGGGCCTCGCTGCACGCCGTTCAGGATTTCTACAGCCATTCCGACTGGGTTCATCAGGACTTCAGCAAGTTCAGCGCGATCGCGGCTCCGCAGCCACAGCCCGAGTCGAAGTTCGCCGACGATGGAACCACCGGGAATCGCGCCTT
>JBAIYI010000230.1:0-4409 GCA_037915955.1 Terriglobales bacterium | reverse complement strand
CAGTCTGGCGCCTTCAATTTTGTCGTCACGCTGAGTGATTCTTCGTCGCCCACACCGAGTACGGCGTTCCGGGCTCTCAGCATCAATATCGTCTCCGCCGTTGCAATCACCACCGCGGCATTGAATGACGGTTTGGTGAATGTCCCTTACTCACAGACGCTCACCGCCGGTGGCTCCAACGGAACGCTCACGTGGAGCGTGAAGTCAGGCGCATTGCCGGCGGGTCTGGCCCTGAGTTCTGCGGGCGTCATCAGCGGCACGCCTTCGGCGGCGACCAGCGGCACAAGCGTCGTGATTCAGGTGCAGGACAGCGGCCCTCCGCAGCAGACGTCAAGCAACAGCTTCACAATCCGCATTGCCTCTCCGCTGACAGTCACAACCGGCGTCACGTTGCCCGATGCTATTGTCGGCGTGCCTTACTCTGCCACCTTGCAGGCCGGCGGCGGCTTCAGCCCATTCACGTGGTCGTTAACGGCTGGATCTCTTCCTGGAGGGTTGCAGCTCAGCTCCGGCGGCGTAATTAGTGGGACACCCACGGCTGCAGTAGCGTCTGCCAACTTCACGGTAACGGCGAAAGATTCCTCCTCGCCGACGCCACTCTCCACCAGCCAGACATTCTCCCTGCATGTGGCCTCGCAGTTGGCTGTGGTGACAACCACGCTTGCTGATGGTCGCGTAGGTTCGCCATATCAGCAAACTCTGGCAGCAAGCGGCGGCACCGGAACGTTATCGTGGTCGCTCGCTTCAGGCTCACTGCCGGCGGGGCTTACGCTCTCAGCTGCTGGCGTAATCAGCGGGACGCCAACAACCGTCAACCTCACCGGCTCGGTGTTCACAGTGCAGGTGCGCGATTCAGGTTCGCCGGCCCAGACTGCGGGAGCAACGCTCAAGATCCGCATCGCGGCCCCGCTGGTGATCACCACAACTTCGCTGGCCGGAGGACAGTTCGGGGTCGCCTACAGCCAGACGCTTGCGTCCAGCGGCGGCATTGCTCCAGTCGCATGGTCGCTGGCGGCAGGATCAGGCCCCTTGCCCGGAGGTCTGACGCTCAGCAGCGCCGGAGTGATCAGCGGAACGCCTTCTGCTTTCGGCACCTTCGCATTCACCGTGCAGGCGATTGATTCGAGCCTGCCGCAGCAAGTCGCAACCAGGGCCCTGAGCATTACCATTGCGCCTGCTTACACGCTCAGCTTCTCCGTTCAGCCCAGCAACACCTCTCCCAATGCGCAGATCACTCCGGCCATCAAGGTGGCCCTGGTGGATGCGAAGGGCCGCGCTGTCACCGGAGTCACAGTGAAGCTCGCCATCGCGGTAAATCCGGGCAACTCAGTGCTGAGTGGAACTACGTCTGCCGTGACCGGCAACAACGGCATCGCCATATTCGCCAGCAACTCGCTCAATAACGTGGGGATCGGATACGTACTGCAGGCCAGCGCACCCAGCCTGCCGGGAGCGGCGCCTGTGCTCTCAGTTCCGTTCAACATTCAATAAACCTGTTGAATCAACAGCATCTCAAGGGCACGGCTCCGGCCGTGCCTTTGTAGTTTCAATCGATGGGGCTGAAAATGCGTCGATGAATCCGCGCGAGAGCGCATTGTTCCAAGAGCAGTTTGTCAACGCTTTAGATGGATGGTCCGTCATGCCGGCGCCAGCGGGCGTGGCCTGACACGGATTTCGGTTTCAACGCCCTAAGAAGCGGAACTGAAGATTCACTGGCTACCAAGCCGCTTACGGGCATCACTAACCAGTTCGCCGGTGCCGCCCGATTGCATCTTCAGGAAGGTTCGGTAGCTGTCTGAGGCTGCCGGACTCCTCAATCCTTCCTGCGCCCGCCCAAGATAGTAGTAAAGCGGCGGCATGAGACGGAAGGTCGGAACGTCGTCGAGAAACACCGCGCTGGCCTCGCCCCGGCGCTTCAGGCAAACCTCAAATTCGGAATCGGCTTCAGTGAACGAACCGTTCTGCAGGTACGCTCTGCCGAGATAGAGATGACCGAGCCATGTGTTGGAAATCCTTTGCGCCTTCTGGAATGCATCGATCGCATCTTTGATCTGGCCGTTCTTCAGCGCAAGATTGCCCTGCAAAAACAGGCTGTATACCTGCGGATCAGGTTCAATGTGGGCCGCAAGCTGGGCGATGAGCTTGCTCGCCCTGGCCGGCTCGCCGGAAGCGATGTACAGTTCGCCGGCAGCCATCATAATGCTCGGATCGGTACTCAGTTTGAGCGCCTCGTCGGCGGCGGCTATGGCTTTCCTCTTCTCCCCCGCCGAAAGATATGCCTGCCCAAGAGCCACCGACTTTATCGCCGCGCTGCTCTGATCCTTGCCCGCGAGATCTGCTGCAATTCCTTTCTCGAGCATCGATACGGCCTCAGCGGCGAGCCCATGGTACAGCGCCAGGTCAGCCAGGCCCATGTTCGCCATGGACGCACCGCGAACGCTGAGCGCGTGTAATTTCTGGTAGGTCGCAGTCGCCGCCGCAAGATCGCCCTGCCCGGTCTGCGCCATCGCCAGCGCGCCCATGGCATCGGCGGAACCCGGGTTCTGCTGCAGCACTTCCTCGGCCGCTTTGGCTCCTGCGGCATAATCGCCGGCGTAGATGGAGTAGAGCGCAAGATTGTTGCGCTGCAATGACGCCTTGGGGGACAGTTCCACGGCATGCCGGCCTACCTCCATGGCCTTCTCCATGTCGCGGTTCAGGAAAGAGGCAAAGGCCAGGTTACTGGCGCCCACCGCGTCAGACGGATATTGTTCCATCAATGCGTCGTATTCCTGAATGGCTTTGTCCGGCTGGCGCGTGAAAAGGTAGTACCCGCCGCGGGTGCGGTACTTCTCGCGGTCGGTCATGCGGTCAATGTGCGCCATTGCTTCTTTGTAATACTTATCGGCTTCAGCCCTGCGCCCCGTGTTGGCGTTCATGACCGCCATCCCGGCGTAGGCGCGGCCCATATTGGGGTCTAGCTCGATTGCTTTTGAATAATGTGTCTGCGCCTCTTCCCACTTCCCGGCGAATTGCAGCTCCTGGGCCACTGCGTACTCGTGGACGGCCTCAATGGAACTGGCGGTCACAGTCTCCTGCTGCTGCTTCTGCACGGATTGCGGCGTGGTGTCTCCCAGAAGCTTTCGCATCTTCCCGGCCAGATCAGCCACGGCTTGCAGGACGTCTGATTTCGAGCTTGTGGTCGCCTCCGCGCTGCCCAGAGCTTTTTGAGTCGCAGGATCCACGGCCGCGCACTTGATCAAGTACCGGCCGCCCTCCTGTTTCACAAGGCCGCTGATCACAACATTCACGCCTTCACGCACTGCCACCAGGGTGGCGTTATTCTCGTCCAGTGATGTTGCATTGGGCTTGATCTTGGCAATGATCTTGTGGGCCTGCGCTCTGTTGTATGCGCTGATGAAACGCGCCCCTTCCATTGCCAGCGTGAAGCTGGATTCCAGAGTTCCATCGAAAACCGGGTCCGATGTCTCATTCTGGAAATCAGCCAGCAGAATCTTCACGGGAGCATGCGCCGGCTCGGCGGGCCGAGGGATGGTTGAACGTACGATAACAAAGATCAGAGCCAATGCCAGGAGCACGAGAGCACTGAGTCCCAGGTACCACTGCTTTCTTGTGTGCCGGGACACGTTGGAGGGCAATCGCGAGGGAGAACTGACCTGCAAAACGTCGTCGAGGTCGGCAATGAGCTCATTCACCGACTCGTAGCGCTTCTTGGGATCACGCTCCAGGCACTTGCAAACGATGGCGTTCACCGGCCGTGGAATGGTGGTTTCAATGCTCGAAGGCGGCGGCGCAGCTTCCTGTGTACGCTTGAGCAGGCTTGCTATGGAGCTGTCAGACGGATACGGACTCTTGCCGGTGAGGAGCTCATAAAGGATGATCCCGACCGTGAAGATGTCAGACCGGGCATCCACCTTTTCCCCTTTGGCCTGCTCCGGAGACATGTACTGAAACGTTCCCATGATGGCGCCGGTGCGAGTCATCAGGCTTTCTTCCTGATCTCGGGCCAGGCCAAAGTCCATCACCACCACCCGCCCATTCTCTTCAATCATGATGTTGCTGGGCTTGAGATCACGATGAATCACTCCCTCCGCATGAGCGGCGGCCAGCCCGGCGCATACCTGGCGCATGATTCCAATCGCTTCCGCGACCGGCAGTTTGCCCCGTTCTTCCATCAGGCTGCCCAGATCGCGGCCCTGGACAAACTCCATGGTGATGAACTTGATTCCGCCGGAGTCCCTCACATCGAAGATGCGAATGACATTCTTTTGGGAAATCTGGCGGGCCAGCAGGAGTTCCTGCGTAAAGCGCTGCACCACTTCCTGATTGCTGGATAATTCGGGGCGAATGCATTTGAGCGCGATAACCCGATCGATGTCGCGGTCGTATGCCTTGTAAACTGCGCCCAT
>JBAIYI010000644.1:0-9660 GCA_037915955.1 Terriglobales bacterium | reverse complement strand
AGAGCGGGCATGTCGCTAAGCGGCCAAGCGGTGTCTGCGGGCGAACCAGAAGAAGACGGGGATTCCGGCGAGGATGACGATGGCACCGCCGATGGAATCGCGCAGGTTCTGAACGAAGCTGAAGTAGAGGAGCACGGTGGCGGCCGCAATGAATATCAGGGGGACCGCTGGGTATCCCCAGATGTGGTAGGGAACTTCGCTGGCCGCGTATTTCTTTCGAAAAACGAAGATGGTGCTGGCGGCGATCATGTAGAAGAGCCACTCGGCAAAGATGGCCAGTTCGATGAAGTCCTTGAAGCCGCCGCCACCCAGCAACAGCAAAATCGACATAACGCACTGCACCACGATGGCGAGTGACGGCGTGTGGAACCGGGGATGAACTTCGGCCAGCGCCTTGAAGAAGTAGCCGTCGCGGGCAATGGCGAATGGAATCCTGCCCCCACTCATGATTGTTCCGTTCAACGTCACGAGCAGGCTGAGCGCCATGCCTGCGGAAACAATGAGCGCACCGATGCGACCAAGAGCGATCTGCGTAGCAGCCGCCGCCGGCACCGGCGATGCCGCAACCGCGCTTGCCGGCATGACGTACTGCACCGCGCCATTGACTCCTATGTAAAGCACGGCGACGAGCGCAACGCCCGCGATCAGCGCGATCGGTATGTTGCGCTCAGGGTGATGAATCTCACCGCTCACCATGTTGAGATCATTCCAGCCGTCGTAAGCCCAGAGAGCTGCGACCAGCGCCAGCATGAAACCCGCCATGCCGCCCTTCGCTCCGGTGAATGCGGTGCCGAAATTGCCCCACGTTCCTGAGGCGGCTGTGAATCCGGCGAAGATGATTACAGCGATCATCACCACTTTCAGAGCCGTGAACACGAGCTGGAAATTTCCTGCCTTGCGCACGCCCAGGTAATTGAGCGCGGAGATGAGGATGGTTGCGGCGATGGCAACCAGCTGTCCCCACGTCACGCCGTAGCTTCCGATGGAGAAAATACGGTGTGGCAAAAAACTGAAGGCAGAGAAGCTACTCAGAATCCGCACCAGTCCGGCGGTGATGCTGGCAATGGAAGCCGGTTTGGCAATGAGAAACCACGACCAGGCGTAAAGAAATCCGGGGAGCGGACCGTAGGCGTCGCGGATGTAGACGTACTCGCCGCCGGCGAATGGCCGCAGAGCACCGAGTTCGGCATAGGTGAGAGCACCGAAGAAAGAAAGCGCGCCGCCGACCAGCCACGCGAGATACACAAGCCTGGCCGTGCCGACCGCCTGCATCATCTCCGCCGGAACAAGGAAAATGCCACTGCCAATGATGGTGCCGGCAACGATGGAGGTGGCGTGCCAGGCGTTCAGCTCGCGGACAAGTTCCGGACGGTGCTGCTCAACCGCAGCCGGTGTGGCCATCAATACCTCTTTATTATTTGCCAACAGGATTTGCTCCGCTGTGCATTGTAGAGGGTTTGGGTGCGGCGTGGTCAGCAATCTGCGGCAGATTCCAGTGCTTGCGCAGCTTCTCGTACTTTGCTTCTGGCAGTTGGACCAGCATCGGCTTGCGCTCAGGGTCAAGCCAGCCCAACAGGCTTTCGATCTTGACCTGCGGCATCGCGGTGCAGCCGACCGTCGGCTGGCCCGGGCCGCGCCAGATGTGCATGAAGATGCAGGAGCCGCTTCCGGGCACCGCGGGAGCGGAGTTGTAGTCCACGATCAGGCCCCAACGATATAGCTCATCGTCGCGCAGCATGTGCTCTGAGCTGTTCCAGCCGGGCGCGACAGAGCTGCGATCCACAATCTGGTTGTAGAACTTTGAACGTGCGTCATCCACGCACTCAACGGTCGAACTGAGGTTGACATAGGGCATCTTCCAGCCGGGCTGCGCCTGCGGTGCGTACCCGAAGGCTTTGCTCAAGTGAAACGCGCCCGCTGGAGCCTTGCCGTCGCCTTCTTTTTTCGCCGGATCAGAAGCTTCGCGGATTGGAGCCGCAACCTTCATTAGATCAGCGCCCCAGCCGAGCCCGTTCTTTCCGACCATCACAGTGATCGGCTCCCCGACAGCGTGCCAGCTCTGCCCAGGTCCGCCGCGTTCATAGCGACGCAAAGTGCCTTGTGGTGCGCTCCAGTCAGCGGTGGTGACCACGATCAGCTGTGTTGACGGCCGAGTAGCGGCCGGTTCTTTTGCGTTGCCTGCTGTGAAACTCAAGATGACTGAGAGAGAAGCGATAAACAGATGTCTCATGGGCCCGTGGGATGAATGAATTGTCGCGCGATAGTCTGGCATTGGCTGGACCTTACTGCACATCGGGTTTGCGCCCTAGGTGTCACTCGCTGCTGCGGCTTCGGGCTGGGGCGCAGGAGCGGTAAAGAGGCTGGCGACATAACCAATGATGAAGGTTGCGCAGGAACCAATGGTTACGTACCACGTCCAGGCAATATGCCCTTCGAACCAGATATAGATGTTCAGCACCAGCCCGCAGAGCATTCCCGCAATCGCGCCGGATTGCGTCGCTCGCCGCGTGAGCAGGCCGAGGAGAAAAACGCCGAGCAATCCGCCATATGCTACCGAGGCGATGCTCAGTCCTTTTTCCAACACGCTGCCGCCATAACGCGAAGCGAGAGCAAGCACGAACAGCACTATGCCCCAGACGATCGTTGCCACGCGCGAGAGCTGAAGACGCGTGCGCTCCGAAGTCGCGGGACGTCGCCGCAGGTAGAAGTCAACCATGCTGGTGGATGAAAGTGAGTTCAGCGCGGCGCTCAGGTTTGACATGGCGGCGGCGAGAATCGCGGCAATGAGCAACCCGCTGATCCCGTGGGGCATGTGGTCCACAATAAAACTCGGGAAAATGTAATCCGTCTTGGCGAACGGCCGGGCCGGCGGATTCATGCCATAGAACACCCACAGCGCGGCTCCCATCAGGAGAAACAGTGTGAACTGCACGAGCACAACCACGCCGCTGGTAAGCAGCGCGCCCTGTGCTTCGCGGCGGCCGCGCGCGGCCAAGAGCCGCTGTACGAGAAGCTGATCGGTGCCGTGGGTGGCGGTGGTGAGGAACATGCCGCCGATCAATCCGGCCCAGAAGGTGAAGGTCTTGGTCAGGCTGAAGGTGAAATCTACGACCTGAAGTTTGCCCGCTGCAGAGGCGGAAGCGTGGATCGCCGTCCATGATCCCGGGACGAGATGCAGGAGAGTGAAGAAGCCCACGATGGTCCCGGCAACGTAAATGATGAGCTGCACCACGTCGGTCCAGATGACCGCAGCCAGGCCGCCTTCAAAGGTGTAAATCAGAGTGAGCAGCAGCACAATTGCGACTGACGCGATTTCACCCGTACCAAGCGCGATACCCACGACGATGGCGACGGCCCAGACGCGCACTCCTTCCGCAGCGGCGCGGGTGACCAGAAAAACTGCCGCAGTGATCTTATGGAGGGCAGGTCCGAAGCGGCGATCAATGAGCTGATATGCGGTGAACATTTCCCCGCGAAAATATTGCGGGATGAAGATCAGGCAGATGACGATCCGGCCGAGCAGGTATCCGAAGACCACCTGCAGGAAACCAAAGTTTCCTGCGTAGGCGATTCCAGGAGTTCCGATCACGGTGAGCGTGCTGGTTTCCGCCGCCACAATGGAGAGCGCGATGGCCCACCACGGGATGGTGCGGTCGGCAAGAAAGTAGTCGCGCATGGAGCGCTGCGACTTGCGGAAGCGCAACCCAAAAAACGTGATCCCGATCAGGTACGCGACGATGATGATGATGTCAACGGAGTGGAGTCGCATGCAGGGCGGGCCGGATTGCCGTGAAAAAAATCCTTCCGAAGTTGATCTGACGCAAGCTGGCGTTTGAAGCTGCGAGTATTATTGAGGATAAGCTCGACAAAACCAAAGGTCTTTTTGCGGGAGACGGTTTCACCCCCTTTATATGGCACTGTACCTCGGCGTTGATGCCGGTGGCACGAAAACGGAATGCGCAATCAGTAACGGAGCGGAGCTTCTGGGCCAGTCGGTTGGTCCCACCTGCAAGCTCGCCTACGTGGGCAAGGAGAAGGCCCGCGAAAATTTGCAACGCGTCATGGAACACGCCGCCGAGGCGGCGCGCGTGCTGGTGCGCGACGTGCAGCATGTGTGCATCGGAATGTCTGGAGCGTCGCTGCCGGAGACGGTAAGCTGGGCGCAGGAAACCGTTCGCGAACTCGTACCGCAGGCGACGATCTATGTGGCGGGTGACCACCTGATCGCGCATCGTGCAGCCTTTGGCACCGCACACGGCGTGCTGGTGATTGCCGGCACAGGGTCCATCGCATTCGGCCGCAATCAGGGTGGTGAAACCGCGCGCGCGGGCGGCTGGGGACCCTCCATCTCCGATGAAGGCTCAGCGTTCTGGGTAGGTCGCGAAGCGGTGTCGGCGGCGCTCCGGTCTTATGATCATGCCGCGGAAAACGCGTTGCTGAACGTGATCGCCGATATGTGGAGCGTGGCCCCGGAAGAGGTGGTGCGCATGGCCAACGCCTCCGAGCCGCGGTTCGCCGAACTGGCGGGAGCAGTCTCCGCCGAAGCCGAAAAGGGCGACCCCACGGCGCAGGACATCATAGGGCGCGCCGGAATCGCGTTGGCCGGACTGGCCAGCGCCGTGATCCAGCGGTTATGGCCCAGCGGGGGCGTTGTCCCAGTGGCGCTGGCCGGAGGAGTCTTGCAGAATTCCGCCAACGTGCGGCAAGCTTTCCGGCAGGCCGTCAAGGAGAAACATCCTGACGCCGCCGTGAGCTTCTCTTTTGTCCGCCCGGTGATGGGCGCCCTGGAGATCGCGGCGCATCGCGGACGCCGTTAGACGCTCGAAATCTATTCATGCCCGAATCCACCACAGCGTCGCGCAAGAAGCTGGTCCTGCCGCAGGACGCGAAGCTGGAAGAGCTGATCCATGATCCCGGGCCGGAAGTTCTCATCGCGGTAGCAGCAGACGCGCGACTCACAGAAGATCTGGCTCTGGCTTTCCTCGAACGCCGCGATCTTCCGCCGCAGGCGCTGGAAGAGCTGGCACGGAATTCCGGCATTTCAAGAGTTCGCAAGGTAAGGATTGTGCTGGTCACGCATCCCCGGACACCTCGTCACGTGTCCGTTCCCGTTATCCGCCAGCTTTACCCGTTCGAACTCATGCAGATCGCGCTCACGCCTGCCGTAGCGCCTGACGTGAAACGGGCCGCCGAAGAAAGTATCATCGCGCGCATGGCTACCATCACGTCCGGCGAGCGCTTCACCCTGGCCAAGCGCAGCTCCGGACGCGTGGCTGCAGCCATGCTGCATGACAAGGAAGAACGCATCCTCACCGCCGCGCTGCTCAATCCACAGATGACCGAACTCTACGTGGTAAAGGCCTTGAAGCAGGAAGCCGGCACAGAGCTGCTGGCGCCGCTCGTGGCAAGGCACCCGAAGTGGTCGTTTCGAAATGATGTGAAGGCCGCACTGCTCGGCAACCGCAATACGCCATTTGCGGCAGTGGTGAAGATTGTGGCGGAATTGCCGCTGGCGCAGATCAGGGACGTGTTGCGCTCCACGCGCCTTCCCGTCAACGTGAAGAGCTACATCACGGGCATGCTTGCGAAGCGAAGCGGCGGATAACCTTTTGACCGGTTCGACAAAATCTTTGAAACGCAGAGGAACGAGCACGCGGAGGGATAATAGGTGACCAGCCTGCGCGAATCTCGAACCGCTTTTCTTCCTCACCCACCAGTCTTTTAGGCAGCCAGGCGCTCCGTCAGAAAGACCATGGCATCGCGCAACGCCTCGTCACCATTGCGGCCACTGGCAAACGGCGGGTCAGAGATGCGTTTCCACACGCCCTGCTCCTGAACGTGAATGGCCACGTAATACGGGACGTCAGGGTTTGAGAAGGAGTGCCAGAGCTCAAGGCGATAAAGCTGCTCATTGATCACCACCAGCCCGGTGCGGACGAGGTCCCAGGCTTCAGTGATGGCGGGAAACATGCGGTAGTCTTTGAGGGCGTCAGAGGACATGATTTTCCAGGAGCAATTGAACTTCGATTCGGCCAGCGTATTTGGTACTTGGTAGTTGGTACTTGGTAAAGGCCAAAGCATGGCCAACTACCAAGTACCAATGGCCAAATACCGGGTTTTACACTGCCACCTTCTCCGCGGTGTTCTGGTCGGCACGGAAGCGCAACAGGGCTGCAATACGGCCGGCCTTCTCCAGGTCGCGATCATTCTCGAAAAATTCAATGTCGGCGCCGTTGCGCAATGCCAGGTCCACGAGCGTGTCGGCCACTTCGGCGAGCTCACGGGTTGACTGCCCGCAGACCGCACAGTTCTTCACCAGCCGCGTATCAAGATGCCGGCAGTTGGTGCACTCCACAACGTCAGCCTGGAAATCGCGGCTGATCAACAGCGTCTGTACTTCCTGGCGCTCGAGCGCGGTGAGCACGTGGCGAAGTCCGACCGCTCCGGTGGAATTACGCGACGCCTGCCCAATCGCTTCACGCAGCACCGTCTGCTGATCAATCAGGCGGTTGCGGTCCAGGATATGCTCGGCGTATTCGCGGACTTCCTCGGGAGTGGTTTTACCCACGTCGGCGACAAACCTGCCAGCAAGCTTCTGCTTTGCGGCCGTATCCAGTTGCTGCTGAACATCGGGCCAGGTTTCGTCGCGACAGCCGATGAGTAGCACGTCCAGCTTTTCGCGATTCAAGAGGATCATCATCCCTTCCACAAACTGCCTGAAGTGGAACCGGGTCTCGTTCTCAATGTGGCGCTCGCGATGTCCGGCGTCATAGCCTTGATATCCATCACTTTTGCCGACTTTGAGCAGCGGACCAAATTCGAGATCAGGCTTTTGCGACAGATTGCCATCCCGCAATTCGAAAACGCGGGCTTTCTTGCGATCCACCAGCGCGATGAGCGCGCTGGGCACGTTCTGCTCCGCCGCGACCAGCGGCTTGAGATGGAACCGCGAATTCACGATCACCTGGGTACGGCCCAGGCGCGGCAGAACATCAAGCTCCCGCCAAATCCCGTGTTCGCGGCAGGCAAACACAACCTTTCCGCGGGAGTGGTTGCCATGGAGCTGTTCGGCTGTGGCCAGCACCTTCTGCAGATCTTCGCGCAGCGCCGGGTCATTGCCGTTGCGCTCGGCGCGGCGCAACGCCTCGCGTACCAGGTCTTTGACCATAATGGCCTCCTCACGGTGTGACCGGTCCTGCGGCGTCTGTGGCTGAAAGTAAAAGCTCACGGCGCAACCCTTTGGCGATTCAAGCTGGGCTAGCTGGCGAAGTTCCTCACGGGAAATCATGACTACCTCCTCGGCCTTTTTCAGTGGAAATCTCGATCAGGCCACGCGCGAGCGTTGCAGCAACTTGCGCCGGTACTGGTTCTGCTCCGGCAAGCGCTGTTGCACAAGCTCCCGCGCGTGTTGGATGGATTTGCGGACCTGCTCGGGCGAACGGTCAGAGAGCCGCGATATTTCTTCAATGGTGAAGCCTTCCAGGGTGAAGAGCACAAAGGCCTCACGGTCGGTGGCGCTCACCTCATGCAGGACAATGTCGAGCTGCGCGACCATTTCTTCGCCGGCAAAGATCTCTTCCGGCGTGCGCGCCATTTCGTCGCGAATAATATTCTCCTCCTGCAGGCGATCGTCCGGCTGGTGATACTGCAGCAGGTTCTCGTCGCTTCCGGTCACGTTCTGGGCGCGATAAGGCGACTCCAGGGAAACATCCGCAACATCTGCGTTGTCTTCGGTCAGCCGCCGGATCGCCTGAATGGCCAGGCTATGGAACCAGTTTTCCGACGATAGAAGAGCTGATCCGCCATCCTCCTGGGAGAGAGCGGTTACCATGACTTCATCCAGAACCTCTTCCGGAGCGATCTGGTCTTCCCGGATCTGTCCATTGGCGATCCGGAAATGGAGTTCCTGCTCGATGAATTCATTCAGCTGCCCGAGATTGGTGTTGATCCAGGTCTGCAACTCAGGATGCGCTGCGCCATTGCCCTGCTGAGCGCCAGACACGGGCTGCTGCTGGGGCGGCACGGAGGCAAACGTCTGCTCAAACGGAATGGCAGGCTCAAGCACCTGGCTGCGACCGGCCTGCCGGCGCCTGCGCGTCCAGTCCCCGCGCAAAAGGTCTTTGTGGCGCGTGAGCTGCGACACGATGTCAGAGAACGCGGCTTTCACCGCCGGAACCAGAGTGGCGCCGGACTTCTGCGCTGCCAGCTGGCCGGAAGGCAGGCGCAGGTTGAGTGAGGTTGACGCGCCCTGGGCATTTTCGGCGTCAACAATCGCCTTCAGGTGCACGAGATCAGGGTTGAAGACGCGCAGCCTGCGTTCAAGTTTCTGGATTTGTACCTGGAATTCGCGTTCTACGTCCGGCGTTCTGCCTGACTTGTAGCTTACGTGAATATTCATTTGCGCCTCGGCTGGGAGAAGGTCCCAAAAGAAGGTCCGAAGGCCCTCGCTACCCGCAAATTGTACACCTGCCAATGAGACGCCAGGAAAAGTAGGAGTGTTGCAAGAGAAATTTTTTGCGGGAAACGATAAAAGGCTTGCAATTGGCCTTGATTTGGCGCAGACGAAAATCGCTGAAAGCGTTCTGACTAAAGCCGGTTGATCATGCTGGCCACGTAACCCGCACCAAAGCCGTTGTCGATATTCACCACGCTCACGTTGGACGCGCAGGAGTTCAGCATGCCCAGCAGAGCTGCCAGTCCGTTGAATGATGCGCCATAGCCAATGCTGGTGGGTACCGCGATCACCGGGACCCTCACTAAACCGCCGACAACACTGGGAAGCGCGCCTTCCATGCCTGCGCAGACAATCACCACGCGAGCATTGTCGATCACAGAGCGATTTGCGAGCAGCCGGTGAATGCCCGCGACTCCTACGTCGTAAAGAGGGACCACCTCGTTGCCCATCACTTGGGCGGTGACCAGCGCTTCTTCAGCAACAGGGATATCACTTGTGCCGGCAGAAACGATGGCAATAGCTCCCTTCCCATAGATCGTTTTGTCACGGCGGAGCACTGCAGCCTGAGCCAGTTCGTGGTACTCGGCTTTGGCAACTGATCTCTTTACGGCGCGAAAGTGCTCGCGATCAGCCTTGGTGGCCAGCACATTTCCCCCGTGCTGCGCCAGCTTTTTGAAGATCTGAGCAACCTGGTTCGGCGTCTTGCCGCGCGAGAAGATCACCTCCGGCATTCCGGCGCGCAGGCGGCGGTGGTGATCGACTTTGGCAAAGCCAAGGTCTTCGAAGGGCATGTGACGCATTTGAGAGACGGCATCATCGGGAGAAACGCGACCGTCGCGAACCTGTTCGAGCAATTTCAATAAAGAAGAATGATCCATAGAGAAGAACGACCGGTGGCGAAACCAATAGAGTAACAGTTTGAGCGGGGCTCACGGTAATGGCAGTGCGCTTGGGGTTTCGGTGCTGTTGATTGATTGTCCGGCCGGCTTCGCTCTTGCGTGTTGAATATAGCTTTTGTTAACTCTGTAGCACAGGCGCCTCGCCTGTGCCGCAAGAATGACACCCTACCGCCGCAAGTTGCCGCACCTTGAAAAAGACGGCGGTTCGTATTTCATCGCATTCTATACAAGAGACGATCGCACCCTGAATGATGAGGCGAAGTGGCTGGTCCTTGACCATTGTTTGTACGACGACGGCAAGCGCTA
>JBAIYI010000879.1:0-4035 GCA_037915955.1 Terriglobales bacterium | reverse complement strand
TGGGCGAGCATCCATATGATCTTGTCCTGCTCGACTTTGCTTTGCCTGACCGCAACGGACTTGAGGTGCTGGCTGATATCCGCAACCGCGATCCGCAGCTTGCGGTGATCATGATCACCGCCTACGGCACGGTGGACAACGCCGTGCGCGCGATCCAGAACGGCGCAAGCAATTTTATCCAGAAGCCCTGGGACAATGAGAAGCTGCTGGCCGATGTGCGGGCCGCGGTGGCGCGTCGTCGCGCGGAAGAGCAGAACGAGCAGTTGAAGCGCGCGCTCAAAGAGCGCTACAACTTTGAAAACATAGTAGGCAAGAGCGACCCCATGCTGCGCATCTTTGACCTGGTGGGGCAGGTGGCGCCCAGCCGGTCCACGGTGCTGATTCAGGGTGAGAGCGGCACGGGCAAGGAGCTGATTGCCAAGGCGATCCACTCCAACTCTCCGCGCAAGAACCAGCCGTTTGTTCCGGTGAACACCGGATCAATGCCCACCGACCTGCTGGAATCAACGCTCTTTGGGCACGTGAAAGGCGCTTTTACGAGCGCGATCGCGTCGAAGAAGGGACTGTTTGAAGTCGCCGATGGCGGCACGATTTTCCTGGACGAGATCGGCAGCATGAGCCTGGAGACGCAATCGAAGATTCTGCGCGTGCTGCAAGACAAAAAATTCATGCATCTGGGGGGAGTGCATGAAATTCAGGTTGATGTGCGGGTGATTGCCGCCACCAACGTGGATCTGAAACAGCTGGTGAAGGAAGGGAAGTTCCGCGAAGACCTGTTCTATCGCCTGAACGTGATTACCATTGACTTGCCGCCGCTGCGCAGCCGTTCTGTCGATGTCCCGCTGTTGGTGAATCATTTCCTGACCACGTTCTCGCAGGAGAACGGCAAGCCGATACGAAAGATTTCTCCGGAAGCGCTGCGCCCGCTGATGGATTATGACTGGCCGGGAAACGTGCGCGAACTTGAGAACGTGATTGAGCGCGCTGTGGTGCTCTCCAATAGTTCGGTGATCGGCATTGATTTGCTGCCGGATCACATCGTGGGGCGTGGCGCGGCGGAGAAGATGTTTGAGCACCGGCCTGATGCTTCGCTGTTTGAGATTGTGGAAGACTGCGAGCGCCGGCTGATTGTGGACATGCTGGAGAAATGCAACTGGAACCAGACGGAAGCAGCGGAGCGCTTCCATATCCCGCTCTCAACGCTGAACCAGAAAATCAAGCGGCTGAATATTGAAGTCAGGCGGAAGGGCGCGCGGGAGCAGTAGCGTCTATCCGCACGAATCTCCTCTGCCACGTGCGGAACGCTAGCAGCACCAGCGTCATGGCGTAAAAACCGGCCGTTGTTTTGTAAGGTGTCACCAGCATGGCTGCTGCAAGTGCCACCGGCATGACCGCGAGCTGTTGTCCCATTACGCGCACGGTTCTGGGATCATCTTCATTCAGCATTCCTCGTTTTCGCGCAATGGCCCACTGGAGCCAGAGAAGGCTGGAGGCCAGAACCATGTTGCCGAAGTAAATTTCCTGTGCAGCGAGATTACGGATGAAATGTCCCAGCAGGGCGCAGGAGAATGGCAGCACTGAGATGGTAAGCAGGAAAATGACGTTGAGCCAGACCAGCGCCATTCGTACATGCCGGACGAAGTGCATTGCCATGTGATGAAGGATCCAAAGCAGGCCGCAATACATGAACGACAAAAGGAAGCTGAAGAAAGCCGGCATCTCTTCGCCCAGCCGGTGCAGAATTTCCTGCGTGGCGGCGTTTTTCGGCAGGTCCGGGATTTTAAGCTCGAGCACCAGCAACGTCATGGCGATGGCAAAGATGCCGTCTGTGAGCGCTTCAACGCGGCCTTTGGAGAGCTGAATACTGTGGAGAATGCTGCGGACCGAAACGGGTTGGGGTTTCACGATGGCTGGATTCTAAAGCGGGTTGCGATGCCGCACAATGCAAAATAGCCCTTTGGAGCTTTGAGAGACAGGCAAACCGTCTGTTATAGTGACCAAGGGATGGAGCTCATTTCTCCCACCGATATCGTCAAGCGCAACGTCTCGTCCGTGCAGGACTACGCGGCGCTTTCCTGGCGCTCGTTTACCAACCTCTTCGCGCGCCCGCTTTACATGGCTGAAGCCATCCAGCAGGCGGACTCGATCGGCGTCGGCAGCCTTCCCATTGTGGTGCTTACCGGGATGTTCACCGGGATGGTGCTGGCCATCAACAGCTCGAACACGCTGGAACGATTTGGGTCGCTTTCCCTCACAGGTCAGCTGGTCTCGATCTCGATGGTCCGTGAGCTCGGGCCTGTGCTTACCAGCCTGATGGTCGCGGGACGGAACGCCTCCGGCATGGCCAGCGAACTCGGCTCCATGAAAGTCACAGAGCAGATTGACGCGATGCGCGCCCTGGGTACCGACCCTTACAAGAAGCTGGTGACGCCGCGCATGATCTCAACCGTCTTCATGATGTTTTTCCTGACGATCCTGTCCGATCTCGTCGGGTTGGTTGGCGGCTACCTGATTTCATTTCTTCTACTCGGGCTCGACACGTTCCAGTACTGGAACACAGCGTACCAGTCTCTTACCTACAATGACGTGATCACCGGGCTGGTGAAGCCGATCTTTTTCGGGTTCATCATTTCCACCGTGGGCTGCTATTACGGCATGAGCACCAAGGGCGGAACGCAGGGGGTTGGTCGTGCAACCACGCAGGCCGTGGTGGCTGCGTCCGTGATGATCCTTGCGGTTGATGTGGTGCTCACGCAGCTTATGCTCTCAGTGAGATAGCGATTCATGGGCTCACCGCTCCAATTCCCGACCGCTGCATCTGTTGATACGATCCATAAAGCAATCATCTTTGAGGATGTATCGCTGTGCTTTGAGGATCTGGTCCTGCTGGATGGAGTCTCTTTCGAGTTGAAGAAGGGCGAGACCAAGGTCATGCTTGGCGTGGCCGGATCAGGAAAGAGCACCATCCTCAAGCTTTGCCTCGGCCTGCTGCGACCTGACTCGGGTCGCATCTATGTTCTTGGCCACGATGTGACGACCATGAAGGAGGAAGAGCTGTTTGACCTGCGCAGCAAGGTCGGGATTGTTTTTCAGGAGAGTGCGCTGTTTGATTCACTGAACGTTCGCGAAAATGTGGCGTTCCGTCTCATGGAAGAGAAGCTGCCGGAAAACGAGGTGGATACGCGGGTCCGGGAGGCGCTTCGTTTTGTGGAACTGGAGGAAGCGATTGACAAGTTTCCTGCGGAGCTTTCCGGTGGCATGCGGCGGCGCGTCGGCATAGCACGCGCGATCATCACGCACCCGGAAATCCTGCTGTACGATTCGCCCACTGGCGGCCTTGACCCAATCACATCGACCACGATCATTGAACTGATCATGAAGCAGCGCGATGTTTCTAAAACGAGCGCTCTGCTGGTCAGTCATCGCCTGCAGGATGGCTTCATGCTCGCCAGCCACTACTATGATCCGATAACCAACACCATGCGAGCAGTCGACGGCCGTCCCATGCGCGACGTACACACCAGCTTCATGATCCTCAAAGATGGCAAGGTGATTTTCGACGGAACTGCGCATGATCTGGGCGAGATTCAGGATCCTTATATAAAGGAATACATTTCCTGAGCGGTCTTCGCGTTTATCATCAGTACGTTTTTGTCTTTGCCTGCCCCGTAGGGAGCAGCTATGATTCCCGCCATGAAAAGATCGTTGCTGTTACTGTTTTTTGCGGGAATTACTGCCTCGGCCCAAAACACACTCAATCAGCAGGTGGACTCGGTCTTCCCGGATGCCAAGGCGCTTTATCTTGATCTGCACCAGCATCCTGAGCTGTCAGGACATGAGACGCGGACTGCGGGAGTTGTTGCCGAGAAGCTTCGCGCCTTGGGCTATGAAGTCACGGAGCACGTCGGCGGGACTGGCGTGGTTGCGATCATGAAGAACGGTCCGGGGCCAACGGTGATGCTGCGCACCGAGCTTGATGCTCTGCCGGTCACGGAAGAGACCGGACTGCAATACGCCAGCAAGGCGCACGCCAAG
>JBAIYI010000455.1:0-1996 GCA_037915955.1 Terriglobales bacterium | reverse complement strand
ATTAGCCACGTTGGCGCACGCAATCAGCAGAACCAGTCCTGCTGTCCCCAGCAGAATCAGCAGCAGGGGACGCACGTCGTGCGTTAGCTGGCTGCGCAGCCCGGTCATGGAAGCGGTGTAGCCCCTTTGTTCGGGATAGCTCTCCGGATAGGCCTTCTGCAGCCGGGCGGCAATCAGGGACACGTCCGTGGTGCCGGACTCAATGCTTTCGCCGGGCTTGAGCCGCGCGAATACTCCCATCATGTGGTGATTGCGGTCAGACATCATCATGTCATCGGAGCGGAAGGGACACGCCACCGTCGGCATGTACACATCATTTTCCCGCGGGTACTGCGGCACAGGGGGAAGAACGCCGATGACCGTGTGCGGCTTGTCATTCATCTGGAAGTGGCGGCCCACGATGTTCGGATCGCCACCGTAATGGTTTTTCCAGTAGCTATAGCTCAGAATCAGCACTGCGTCTGAGGTCTTGGTCTCGTCCGCATCCGTGAAAAATCTGCCCAGGAACGGCTTGATTCCAAGCATGTCAAAGAAGTGAGCTGATACCACTCCAGTGCGTACCCGGCTGGGCTCTTTGCCGTCCAGCAGGATAAAGCTCATGTTGTGGTATTCCTCCACCTGTGCCAGCGACCGCGTCTGCTGCCGGTAATCCTGAATTTCTTTTACGGAGAACGCGAGATTATTGAGGCCACTTTTCTGGAAGGCCTGGTGCAGCACAACCAGTTGATTGCCCTGGGCGTAAGGCAATGGCTTCAACAGGACGCCATAAACCACGCTGAAGAGCGCGGTATTCGCGCCGATCCCCAGCCCCAGAGCAAGGATTGCTACCAGGGCGAACCCGGGATTCTTTCGCAGGATACGAAACGCGTAGCGGGTGTCCTGAGCGAGACGTTCAAGCCAGCTCCATCCCCAGGCTTCGCGCGAGCGCTCCTGAATCAGAGTGGGATTGCCAAAATCAGTGCGCAGTTCGGGCGACAACATCTCCCGGTGGGCCGCAATGTCATTTCGCAGCTCACGCTCCATTCGTCCGCGGTTGAAAAAGTAATAGATTCTGCGGAACAGCTCGCCCATAAAAGCCTCCTTACGCTTTGGCCAACACAGCCTGGATTCCCTGGTTCACGCGGTCGTAATCTTCCATTTCCGCCTGCAGCTGCTTGCGGCCCGCGATTGTCAGCTTGTAGAAGCGGACTTTGCGGTTCGTTTCAGAAATGCCCCAATCGGCTTTCACCCAGCCTTTCAGCAGCATGCGCTGCAAGGCGGGATAAAGCGAGCCTTCTTCCACCTGGAGTAGTTCGTTGGAAAGCTGATGAATGCGCTGGGCGATAGCGTATCCGTGCAGTGCGCCGGGCTGGAGCACCCGCAGGATGAGCAGGCCCAAAGTGCCGGGAAGGATTTCATTCTTAGCCATAGGAAAACGAGGCCTAGTTTACCTATGCCTATAGACGAAAGCCAGCAAAATTGGTTAACAGCAGTCGGAGAAATTCTATTTGCTTATGGGCCAAAGACTTACGGCTAAAATTTGGCAGGCGCGACCCGTCCACGCGGCTTCACTGATGAGCAACGATTCTGGCTGCCACCATCTTGTAAGTTCCCGCGTCGAAGAACAGAAGACCGCGAACTTGCACTTTGTGCCGGCGAATCACTTGGCTCCTTTCGATCATGCCCTTCACCAGGCTGGCCAGCCCCATAGCACAACTACTGCGATCATAGTTTCAAATAGTTTTATTCGAGATTGAGTTCCAAAATGGAATGCGCAGGAACCGTGTCATTCTTTGGCTGCATGATAACTGAACGCGTAAGACGCCGCAAAAGCAAAACACCCGGGCTAGTTTGCCCGGGTGCCTGATGGCCGAACTGTGTGGAGAAGCCTTAGCTGTGCACCGCCATGGCTTCTTCTTCCGCATGTTGGTACTGCTTCTTATGGTTTGCGATGGCGGCCTGATAGATCTTGAACGTCTTGCCGGCGATGACCTGCCAGGTGAGGTTTTCCTGGGCG
>JBAIYI010000332.1:0-17864 GCA_037915955.1 Terriglobales bacterium | reverse complement strand
GCTGACGAAGTCACCGGCTCCATGCATATGGTCCACACGGATGGCCAGTGGGTTGCGCTGGATTGCGGCCTCTTTCAAGGCCGCCGGGCCGAGTCCGAGGCGAAGAACCGCGCCTGGCCGATGCCGCCCAAGGATATCGCCGCTGTCGTGGTCTCCCATGCGCACATGGACCACACCGGCCGCCTGCCGAAGCTCGTCAAGGACGGCTTCCGCGGACCGATCTTCGCCACAGCGGCGACCATCGATCTTGCGGAAATCATCCTGAAAGATTCCGCGCGCCTTCAGGAATACGACGCCAAGCGCATCAACCGAAAACTGGAGGGCACGAGCAAGGCACCGGTTGAGCCGCTTTACAGCCCTGAGGACGTCGCGCCCTTCCGCCAGATGGGACACGAAGTCATGTTTCGCGAAGAACTCAACGTGGCGCCGGGCATTACCGCTCGCTGGATTGAGGCCGGCCACATGCTGGGCTCCGGCAGCATTGAGCTGAAGGTCCACGAGGATGGCACGACAACCACCATCCTTTTTTCCGGCGATCTCGGGCCCGGCACGCTGCCCATCATCCGGCCATTTGAGCCGCCGCGTCAGGCAGACGTCGTGTTCCTGGAATCAACCTACGGCGATCGCGACCACAAACCCTACGCGGAGACCATCGCCGAGTTTGAAGAGCTGATCAAGGCAATCGTTACGCAGAAAGGGAAGATCCTGGTCCCGACGTTCGCGATTGGCCGCTCGCAGCAGATTCTCTACCATCTCGCGCTGATGTTCGACGAAAAAGCGGTTCCACCGTTCCACGTATATGTGGACAGCCCGATGGCCCTGGAGGCAGGCAAGGCTATGGTCAACCATCCTGACCTGTTCCATCCGGAGATGGTTGAATTCCAGCGCCGCGGACTGCTGCCGCTCGACAAGAAATGGTTCCACTCCGTGCCCACGCCGAAAGAGTCGCAGGCACTGAATGATATTGACGGACCGTGCCTTATCATGGCGGGCGCCGGCATGTGCAACGGTGGGCGTATCCTGCATCACTTCCGTGCGAACCTGTTCAAGGACAGCACGCACGTGATGATCGTCGGCTATCAGGGACACGGCTCGCTGGGGAGGCGGCTGGTGGAAGGCGCCAAGTCAGTTTCAATCTTCGGAGAGAAGATTGCGGTACGGGCAAAGATACATACCCTGAACGGCTTCAGCGCGCACGCGGGCCAGGGAGACCTGCTGCGCTGGTTCGGCGCGGTGGCCGGGGCCAGACCGCGCGTGATCCTGACCCACGGTGAAGACAATCCACGAAAAGCGCTTGCCAGCCAGATCCAGCAGCGCTTTGGGCTGGTACCGGAACTGCCTCGCCAGGGCGACGTGATCGAGATAGTCAGGGCGGAGCACGCTTTTGCGCGCAGCGCGTGACTTCCTCCCCATAGCGCAGGAGCTCGAAGCTGCTTTCCGGGCTCCTGCGCAAACACATGCACGCGAGAGCCGGAGTATCGGGTTGGGCGTCCTGTGCCCGCAGCATTCAGGAGGCCGGTTGAGACGTAGACTCCTCTTCTGCGTCATCGCGCAAAGGAAGTTCATAAATGTGGAGCTTCTCCTGGCCCGGGAGATCGGGCACTTCGAGAAGCAGTTCGAACCACACCAGATTGCTGCATTGCGAGCAACGGGGGAAGCGGTCGCCCTGGTGGAGCCGAACGGTCCGGACAAGCCGGTGTTGCTCGTGGAACCCAAAATAGATTCCACACTGTGGCACGATGTCATCAGTACTGAATCGAGAGGGCATAACCGCTAACGCAAACTTCACCAGTATCAGCGATTAGAGAGGATCCCTAAGGAATTGGATTCTGATTGGCGCATCTCGGCGCTAGCAGAGCACCACGGGAATTAATCCCGAATGCCAGGCGCTCGGGGATTTCCACTTGCACTTTATGTCTTTCGAGGTCCGCCGCGTGTGGTTTACTTCGAACTGTCAAAAATCCCAGTAGGGAAATGAGTGGCTGTGAGAGAGATTGAGTGCAGGAGTGTGCCTGCGCGCTGCTTCAAGGCAGGGATGAGGCAGAAAGGGGTGGAGTCGTGAAGCGAATCGTGATCAACACCGGAGGCGGAGATGCGCCGGGGCTCAATGCAGTTATTTATTCCGTGGTCCACACAGCCGCGCGGCTGGGCTTTGAGACCTGCGGCATTCGCGATGGCTATGACGGTATCTTGCATCCGGAACGGTATCCCGAGGGCGGCGTCATCAAGCTGGACCACGCAGCCGTACACGGTATTGCTGGTGTTGGCGGGACGGTGCTGGGCTCCACGAATCGCGGCAACCCGTTCCGCGAAGTGATTCAGCATCGCGATGGCACTACCGAGGAGCTGGACCGCTCGGATGAGGTGATCCGGGCGTTGTACCGGCTTGAAGCCGACGTGCTGATTGCGGTGGGCGGTGACGGAACGCTGAAGATCGCCCAAGAGTTGCATCGCAAGGGCGCTCGAGTGATCGGCGTTCCCAAGACAATCGATAATGACCTGGAGGCCACGGACCTGACATTCGGTTTCCAGACGGCGGCATCGTTTGCCACGGAATGTATCGAGCGCCTGCACACCACGGCGGAGTCCCACGGAAGGATCTTGTGCATTGAGGTGATGGGACGGCATGCGGGCTGGATCGCCCTGCACTCCGGTGTGGCGGCGATGGCGGATGCAATCCTGATTCCCGAGATACCATTCAATATCAACTGTCTCGCCGATGATCTGCGGCAGAAGTTTGCTGCCGGGCAGCGCCACGCGATTGTGGTGGTGGCCGAGGGCGCGCTCGCGCTCAATGGACGCCTTACCACGCGAACACGACGTCCCGGAGAGCAGGAGCGTCTTGGCGGCGTGGGAGAACTGGTTGCGGAGCAGTTACAGGAACTCCTCGCTGTGGAATCGCGTTCGGTCACGCTGGGGCACCTGTTGCGTGGAGGTTCGCCAATCGCACTCGACCGGCTGCTTGGTCTGGCATTTGGTTCGGCGGCGGTGGAAGCAGCGGCTGCGGGCGAAAACGGCATCATGGTCGCGCTGCAGGGCACCAGGATTGTGCGTGTGCCGCTGGCAGCGGCGGTGTTGCGAGCGAAGAGAGTACCTCCCGATGGAATGGGCGTTTCTGTGGCTCGGGCTCTGGGGATAAGCATGGGAGATGGCCGCAGGGAGCATATTGAGGAGAAAGGGCATATTCAGTACGCGCAGTCGAGCGTTGCGTGAACTGAACCGCGGGTCATAGCTGCATTGGTGGTAATCCGCGAAACGGCTTGATGATGTGATCGAAGGCAGAGGCTGGCTTACGCTACGCTGCCCGCGCTAAACGTACACGGGCGAGCAAACCGGGGATCGCGAGGCCGGTGCCGATGGCGCCGATCGTAAAGACCACCACCAGGCTGTACTGCATTCCGCTTACCAGAAACTGCGAGTCGCTGGCGATATCTCCGCGCGTGAAGGTGAAGAGCCCCAGGATTGCTTTTGCTGCGATCGCGCCAGGGACCATGGGAATGCAGCCGACTACTCCTACCACTTCCTGGGAGATTTCCGCGCGTTCGCGGGTGAGTTGCGCGGCCACGCCCACGGCGAGCGCGGCCGCGAACGAGGCTCCGATGAGGCTAAAGCCTATGCCGTCTGTCGCGCTGGTGCGTATGCAGAGCGCGAGAGCGCCACTCAGGGCGCACACCGGCAGCACGCGAAAACTCACGTTGAAAAGCACGCCGAAGCCGGCGGCGGCGATGGCGCCGAACGCGGTCTGGTGCAGGACGTGGAGGAGCAACGCGTTCATCGCCAATGGTCCACCAATACCTGGGCGCACCACAGCCCGGCTGCCATAAAGACAAGTGTTGTCATCACGGAGACCACACGCGCGCTGCCGAGAGATGGATGGCCTTCCAGAATGTCACTAAGAGCGTTTACCGCCGGAACGCCGGGTACCAGCAGCAGGATGGATGCGACCATGGCGATGGCGCGCGTTCCGCTGCCTGCCCATTGCGCGCCCAGGCCGGCGATTACCGCGCTCAGGAATGAAACCAGCATGGCGCAGATGAAGCCGTTCACGCGCCACCCGAGCAGCTTATGGCGAATGTACTGCCCGAGCGTTGAGGCCAGCAGCACCGGACCAATACCTTTCCAATCCATGCCCAGAAGCCGGCCGAAGGCAGCACAGGCAAGGCCAACGGCGAGCGCGACCACCCATGGATGATGGCGGACTGAAAGCTGAGCGAGCGCCTTGAGCTCTGCCATGGTTTGTTCCACGGTGAGGTGTAGTGTTCCTACCGATTCAGCGAGGTCCCAAACTTGCTGGCCAAGGCGCTGGTTGACGCCGAGCCGACCAACGTTGCGCATGCGGGTAATGCCGGAGTCTGCAATGCCAATGGTGATTGCCAATGAAGCATAGCCAATGCGCAGGTCCACTCGCTCTGCGCCCAGCCCGCGCGCGACCAGAGCAACACATTCCTCCACGTTACGGGCGTTGGCTCCGGCTTCCATCGAGATGCGTCCGGCTTCAAGAGCGGCCATGGCAATGGGCTCAAGCGGCGGCACGGGCTTCAGGGTGGCATGACTCATCAGGATACGTTCCACAGCAGAACTGTCCCCAACAAGATTAGATGCCATGCACGGTCCTTTTCAGCATCAGCCGAAGCGTGTGTCGAGACTGCTGTTAGTTCTGCCAGTTGTTGCCAGGCTACTGGTCTTAAAAAATCGAGATGGAGAACAGCCCTGAGGGTTGCAGTGTGACGTTCCCCCGAGAGACGTGTTTGCCTCTCCACGTTCAGCTGCATTCGGCTCAGCTTTCCATACAGACTCCCGCCGGTTGAGCAAGCCGGCCCTTTTTGGAGCATGAGCAGAAATATATCGTCGGGCACAGGGAGGGTTTTCGTGATGAACGCGCAACAAACTCGACAGAGGTTTCCAGCCCGGATTGCGAGAAGCTTGATCGCCATTTTATGCGCGGTACTTATTTTGCCCGGAGACGTGGTGGTGTGGGCGGCCCAGCAGGCGCCGCCCGCAGCGGGCCAGGATGCAAGGATCAGCAATGAGCAACTGGATTCGCTGGTGGCGCCCATAGCGCTTTATCCGGATCCGCTACTGGCGCAGACGATGGTGGCAGCCACGTATCCGCTGGAGATCGTGCAGCTTCAGCAGTTCATGGAGCAAAACAAAAACCTGAAAGATAAAGCGCTTACTGACGCGGTGATGAAACAGGACTGGGACCCGAGCATTCAGGCGATGGCGCCGTTCCCGGATGTGGTCAAGATGCTCGCCGAGAACATCCGCTGGACCAATGACCTCGGAAATGCATTTCTGGCGCAACAGGATGATGTCATGGATGCGGTCCAGCGAATGCGTGGAAAGGCCGTGGACAAGGGCGCGCTGAAGAGCTCGAAGGAAATGACGGTGGAAACCAAGGTGGTGGAGAGCAAGACCGTGGTAGTGGTCGAGCCGGCACAGCCTGAAGTGGTCTATGTGCCCAGCTATGACCCGGTCGCGATCTGGGGCACGCCATACTATCCGTATCCGCCGGTTGCTTATCCGGTGTATCCCGCCGGAGGCATGCTGCTGTCCTTCGGTGCAGGCCTGGCGATCGGCGCCGCATGGGGCAATGGCGGCTGGGGCTGGAACACAGGCTGGGGCGGACACAACAATATCAATATTAATAACAACAATAACTACATTAACCACTACAACAATCTGAAGCAGAACGCCGGGAATCGGTATGGCGGCAACAACAACAACTGGCAGCACAACCCGCAGCATCGTGGCGGCGCGCCTTATGGAAATAGAGACACGGCGCAGCGCTACGGTGGAACGTCGCGCGGTGACACTATGGGCCAGCGGCAAAACGCAGCGCGCCAGGGTACTGGAGGGCTGAGGGCCTCGCAGCAGCCTAGCGGGATTCCCAGCAGAGGTCAGATGCCAGGCGCCGGTGGCGGCGGACAGTTCCGCGGTTCAGGGCCCAGCCAGCAACCGAGTATCAACCGTGGGGCAGGCGGCGGAGGCGGAGACCGCATTGGCGACCGCCAGGTTTCCAGCGGCAACATGGGTTCACGGAACAACAGTGCTTTTTCGGGCGGCGGCGATCGTAGCGCAGCCCGGGCCAGCAGCTCGCGCGGCTCTTCCAGCATGGGCTCCCGTGGTGGAAGCAGCATGAGCCGTGGCGGTGGTATGAGCCGTGGAGGCGGTGGCGGACGGCGCAGATAGCCGGAAGCCGGGGAACGTAAAGGAGGAATTATGAAATCACAGTTATCGAAATTGAATACACGCACGGTCCTTCTCGCGCTCCTGGTGCTCGTCTTCGCATGCGTTGCAGCCGTAGCGCAGGTGCAGGCGCAGCAGCTTCTGCCGCCGACGAAGGCCGCTCCCCAGGGACAAAAGACCTTTGCTACACCGCAACTCGCTGCGGAAGCACTGATCAAGGCAGCCGAGAAGCATGACACGCAAGAGGTGCTCGCCATCCTGGGACCCGAAGGCCACGACCTGGTTGCATCGGCCGATCCTGTCCGGGACAAGGAACTCGCAGAGCAGTTTGCAGAGAAGGCACGCGAAAAGAACTCAGTCGAAGTTAACAAACTGCGGGCCACTCTGCTGGTTGGAAACGACAACTTTCCCATGCCGATTCCGATCGTGAAGCGGCGCGGCAACTGGTACTTCGATACCAAGGCAGGTATGAAGGAAATCCTGTTCCGCCGTGTTGGCTCGAATGAACTCGATGCCATCCGCATCTGCCGTGGCTTCGTAGAGGCACAGAAAGAATATGCCTCCACGGTTCACGATGATTCCGGAATCCACCAGTACGCGCAGCGGATCATCAGCACGCCGGGCAAACAAGACGGATTGTTCTGGGAAAACTCTGATGGCTCAGTGGGCGGCCCGATCAGCAAGCCAATCGCAAAGGCGATTGCAGAAGGCTACTCCACCGATAAACCGTCTCCTTATCACGGCTATATCTTCAAAGTGCTGAAGGGCCAGGGCCCGGCAGCGCCGCTAGGGAAGATGACTTTCATGGTGAAAGACGCCATGATCGGTGGCTTTGCGCTGGTGGCAGTGCCCGCGGAATACCGCGTCACGGGCGTGAAGACCTTCATCGTAAGCCATGACGGAATCGTGTACCAGAAAGACCTGGGTCCGGACTCACTGAAGATCGTGAAAGAGATGGAACTCTACAACCCAGACAAGACCTGGAAGTCAACGTACGACGAAACCGAATAGAGCGGGCCTGAAAAGGGTGTGCATAAGGCGTGGCATTTGAAGCGCGAAAACAATCACCGCGGCCCTGTCGCTCCCATGGCGTGGATGCGCGACTATCAGAAAGACTGGTTGCGCGCCGACGTGATGGCCGGGCTGATAGCGGCCGCGGTCGTTATTCCCAAGGCGATGGCGTATGCCACAATCGCCGGACTGCCTGTACAAGTAGGTCTTTATACCGCATTTGTCCCCATGGCGATTTATGCCGTGCTGGGCACCTCTCGTCCTTTAAGCGTAAGCACGACGACGACGATCGCGATTCTCACAGCCGCTGAGCTGGGTGAAGTTGCACCGAACGGCAGCACTGCGGAACTGATGAGTGCAGGAGCCACACTGGCTGTGATGGTTGGCGGCATGCTGGTGCTGGCAGGGCTGCTGCGGCTCGGCTTCGTGGCTAATTTTATTTCCGATCCCGTGCTGGCGGGCTTCAAGTCGGGAATCGGCATGGTCATCGTCGTGGACCAGCTCCCCAAGCTGCTCGGGTTTCATATCACAAAAGCAGGCTTCTTCCGCGACATCATCTCGATCGTGCGGCACCTGGCGGAGACATCACCGATCACACTGATTGTTGGCGTCGTGATGCTGGCCGTATTGTTTGGACTTGAGCGTTTCCTGCCGCGGGCTCCCGCGCCGCTGATCGCCGTGGGTTTGGGCATTGGAGCTTCGTTCCTGTTCGGCCTGCCTGAGATGGGCGTCTCCACGGTAGGCAAACTCCCGCGCGGACTTCCTCAGTTTGTGTGGCCGAACTGGTCATTGATGGAAGCTATGTGGCCCGGCGCGGTGGGCATCGCTTTGATGAGCTTCACCGAAACCATTGCGGCGGCGCGCGCATTCGCCAAGCCGGGTGAGCCTCGGCCCATTCCCAACCAGGAGCTGTTTGCCACCGGAGTGGCGAACATCGGAGGCGGATTTTTCGGCGCAATGTCCGCCGGCGGAGGGACCACTCAGACCGCGGTCAATCGGCTCGCGGGCGCCCACACGCAAATGTCCGAGCTGATCACCGCAGCTGCCGCGCTGGCAACGCTCCTCCTGCTGGCGCCGCTCATCTCCATGATGCCCAACGCCACGCTGGCCGCCGTGGTGGTGGTCTATTCCATGGGACTGATCAAGTTCGGTGAGTTTCGTGAGATCGCGCTCGTCCGCAAGACCGAAGTTTACTGGGCCATTGTGGCCTGCGCGGGAGTCTGCGTGCTCGGAACCCTGAAGGGCATTCTCGTGGCCGTGGTTACATCGCTGCTGGCATTGGCGCAGCAGACCTACAATCCGCCGGTTTATGTGATGGGACGCAAGCGCAATACCGACGTGTTCCGTCCATTGTCAACGGAACACCCGGAGGACGAGACATGGCCGGGATTGTTGATCGTCCGCGTCGAGGGCCGGGTGTTCTTCGCGAATGCACAGCGCATCGGCGAAAAAATAATCTCTCTGGTGGAGCAAACCAGGTCGCAAACGGTTGTGGTGGATTGCAGCGGAATCTTTGACATGGAATACACGGCGCTCAAGATGCTGGCCGAAGGCGAAGAGAGGCTCAGGCGTGAAGGCGTTAGCGTTTGCCTGGCTGCGTTGACTCCAACGGTGCTCAGTGCGGTGCAGAAATCTCCCATCGGTGAGACGCTGGGCCGCGAGCGCATGTTTTTTAACGTGCAAATGGCAGTGGAAAAGTTCCAGAAGATGATACCAGCGCCGCCGATGGCGGCTGCCGGGTGAGGTTGAGCAACAGGAGGGGGACTCATGAAACACAATCACCACAATGGAGCTGTGGCCGAACTGCAGAAGAACGGCCATGAGGTGGAAGTCCGCGACAAAAAGAAGCTCAAAAACAAGCAGTATGAAAAAGAGCTGGCCAAGCTCCATGAGGAGCTGGTGAAACTTCAGCAGTGGGTGGTGCATAAGGGGCTGAAGATCTGCGTAATTTTTGAGGGTCGCGATGGCGCCGGCAAAGGTGGGACGATCAAAGCCATCACGGAACGCGTGAGCCCACGCATTTTTCGCGTGGTTGCCCTGCCATCACCAACCGAGCGCGAGAAGACTCAAATGTATTTGCAAAGATATGTTCCTCACCTGCCGGCCGCAGGTGAGATCGTGATCTTTGACCGCAGCTGGTACAACCGCGCAGGTGTAGAGCGGGTCATGGGTTTCTGCACTGAGGAGCAAGCGCAGAAGTTTCTCCGCCTGACGCCGTTGGTGGAGAGAGCCATGGTGGATTCAGGCATCAAGCTGATCAAATATTGGCTTGAGGTGAGCCCTGAGGAACAGACGCGGCGCCTGGAGTCACGCATTGATGACGGCCGCAAGATCTGGAAGCTTTCGCCGATGGACCTGAAGTCTTACAGCCGTTGGTATGACTACTCCAGAGCGCGCGATGACATGTTCGCCAATTCTGACACTCCCTTCGCGCCCTGGTACGTGGCCCGGTCCGATGATAAAAAGCGGTTGCGCCTGAACGTGATCAGGCATCTGCTGAGTCTTATCCCTTATGAAGAGCTTGAGCAGGAGAAAGTTAAGCTGCCTAAGCGACAGAAGGCTGAAGGTTATGAAGAGCCCGATTATCCGTATAAGTATGTTCCAGAGAAGTACTGAGTGACTCCGGTCACTCGCAAATAGTGCTTGCGAGGCAAGAAGCTAAACATCGCGTGAAAAGAGAACCGGCCGCCCGGGATGATCGGATGGCCGGTTTCGTTCGAGACTTGCCGCTGAAGAGTGTTGATTGAACTGATCTGGCAAAGAATTAAACGTTGAACCGCAGAGTACGCAGCGAACGAAGGTGCGCCGTACACAATGCCCATGGATGTTGATTAGAAAACTCTAAGGGCTCAAAGATGAAAGCCAGTAACAAGAAACGATGTTCGCGAAGTTGATCAGGATTTAGGATTGTTGTTGTTCTCCAGAAAACATGAAATTCGCAAGTGAGCTGCGAAGGCGCCGCGGCATATGTGTAGCGGCAATAATTGTGTGTGCCTTACTGTCCACCAGCAGTCCGGCGCAGAGCCTGCCTCCCGCAATCTTCTTTTCTGATTTGGAGAGTGGCCCGAACAGTGGCGGACAAAATAACAAAGGCGCATTCGTCACCATCTGGGGGCGAGGTTTCGGGAACGAACGAGGCTCGTCAACGGTCTCGGTTGGGGGCGGAGCAGCGGACAATTATCCGATTTGGTCAGATGGAAAGATCACCTTTCAGCTTGGCCCGAATGCGAAGAGCGGCTCAATCGTAGTGACGGTCGCCGCCGGTAACAGCAAGCTGCAGAGCAATGGCGTGCCGTTTGTGGTGAGGCCGGGGAAAATCTATTTCGTCTCGACCAAAGGGCATGATTTTCGTGGCGGGAGTTTCACTGCGCCTTGGCGCTCGATCAGCAAGGCTAAAAACAGCATTTCACCCGGGGACATCGCATACATAGAAGATGGGGTGGCCCAGACCTCGGAAGAGGGGTTTTCGGCTAATCTCAGCATGGACCGGAGCGGGGGTGACAATTCGGGAAAGCCGGGCGCACCGAAGGCGCTGGTTTCATATCCGCGAGCCAATGTGATGGTCGGAACGCCGCACGGGCTGGCGTATGCGATTCGCACACCAAATATCAGTGTGCACACGGATTACTGGCTCGTGTCGCAGTTGCATATCATCGGGGGAACTCAGGCCCTGGATGTGGCCGGGGTAGGTTGGCGCCTGGTGGGGAACAACTTCGAATGCCCTGACGCCGACGGTCAGGTGGGCTGCGTGCAGATGAACGGATCGTCGCAGGTGAGATTCTACGGTAACGAAATCCATAATTCCGGCACACCGCCGCGTTCGTCAAAGTACTACCACGCCCTTTATTTCAGCACGGACTCAAGTCACATTGATGTGGGATGGAACCACATCCACGACAACTTCACCTGCCGCGCCATTCAGTTTCATTCGTCGCCGGTGTGTAACCCGAAATGCGGAGCCAGCGATACCACAGGCTTTAACCAGTTTGACCTGCACGTGCACGATAACCTGATTCATGGCGATACCTGCAACGGCATCAATTTTGCGACGGTTGATCCTTCGCGCGGGCCGGTGGAAGCCTACAACAACGTGATTTACCACGTGGGAACAGCCGATCCCAAAAACGGAGATGGTGGTGCGTTCGCCTGCATCTATGTGGCGGGCATTACCTATCACGGCAAGCCGGGCAGCGGAACTGTGGAGGCATTCAACAATACGCTTTTCGACTGCGGAGCCAACAATTCGCGTAACGCGAATGGCTCCCGCGGAGCGTTTGCAGTGGGCGGTGGTGAAGGCCTCACGCTGCGGCTCCGCAACAATCTCGTATTCCAGCTTTCGGGCGAGACTTACATTGACGGCAGCAAAGGGCAGATTACAGGTGACCACAATGTTTGGTTCGGCGTGGGTGGCGGGCCGGGACAGACGCAACAGAACGTGTCGGCTGATCCGCAATTTGTGAACCGAAGTGCCTTTGATTTCCATCCAGCGCAGAACAGTCCTGCCAAAGACAGCGGGGTAGCAGTTACGCCGGCCAATCCTTTTGTTCAGCAGGGTCCGATGACGGACAAAGATGGTATCGTACGCCCGCAGGGAAAGGCCTTCGATATTGGCGCTTACGAAGCTCCCCAGAACTGATCAGGCAAGGCAATTTATGCTCTACCAGGAAGAGTACTACCGCGAAACCAGACTGCACCTGCTGCATGACGATACGTTTCGCCGGCTATGTCGCGCGCGCGATCTGATGGCCAGCGAATATCGGGCCCCGCTGGTACTGGAACGCGCGGCGCAGGAAGCCTGCTACTCTCCGTTTCATTTTCATCGGCTATTTCGGGCGGCCTTTGGCGAAACTCCCCACCAGTTCCTTACCCGGCGACGCCTAGACTATGCCAAGCGTCTTCTCGCATCAGGCGAGATGACAGTGACCGAGATATGCTTCGAATCCGGCTATGAAAGTTTGGGATCGTTCAGCACCAAATTCCGCATGCTCTCAGGGAAGACTCCTACGGAATACCAGCGGGATGTGCGCCGCGTGTTCGGTTACATGGCTCCGTGGCGCATCGCCTATATGCCCGTGTGTTTCCTGGGGCGCTTTGGCGGGATGGATTACTAGGCCGGGTCGGTTCGGAGCCATGTGACAGCCCAAGAACCGCAAGAATCGAGAAGCGGCACTCGCCGCCATCAGGCTAAGTTGGCGGCGACAGGAGGAAACATGATTCAGCGGCTTTCACATTCCGCTATCTTTGTTTTTGATCAGGATGAGGCAAAGGACTTTTATGTGAACAAGTGCGGCTTTGAGGTGAAGATGGATGCCAGCATGCCAAACGGTTTTCGCTGGCTTACAGTGAGCCCCAAAGGCCAACCCGAGATGCAGATCATCCTCATGAAGGTTGCGTCCGGCCCCAAGCTGGGTCAACAGGATGTTGCGGCCATGAAGGAATTGATGAGCAAGGGTGCGCTTGGCGCAGGCGTGTTCCAGACGCCCGACTGCCGCAAGACATATGAGGAGATGAAAGCCAAGGGAGTGAAGTTCCTCTCGGAGCCGAAAGAGCAGTTCTATGGAATTGAGGCTGTTTTTGAAGATCCGTTCGGCAACTGGTTCAGCATGACCCAGCCGAAAAATGAATCGTGATCCGCGCCGATGGCGAACGCTACCTTCCGGCAGCTAATTTGAGCAGGTTGCGAAAGCGCGAAGTCTGTTCAACGTCGCCGGGCGTCTCATCGAGAAACTCAACCCCATAGTGATAGCCGCGGCGGTGACGGATGGTACCCGGTGCGCGAACCGGTGTGCTGGAATATGGCGGAGTAAATTCGATGAACACCTTGTCGTCTGTCCGGAGTTCCACCCCAGCGAAGACGAGCATGCCGCCTTCACTAATGTCGTTTGCGCGGCCGTCCACCACTCGGGTGCTTTCATCACGGCAAACGATCAGGCGGATGGGCAGATTCAGTCGATAACGCTGCCAACGTCGGAAGATGGCTCTTTCTTGCGCGGAGTTCGGGTTCATGTACGGTGGGGTGCGGACACGCGCCTGCGTTGCCATGGGAAGCATCTTAGCGGCGATTCATCCGGGGCGAAAGTTACAGAAGTGTAGAACCGCACTGTCGACGAAAACTAACGTTTTTCTGTGAAGGAGATGAACGATGAGGTCGGGGGAAGAGGTTTCGCCAATATCAACGCTCCCGTTTCCTTCTCCTCGGCAGCGAAAAGGTTTTCATAGCCTTAGAAGACCATTACTCTTTCTACCTGAAGACGATAACAGCATCTCTCCCGAAATCAACAACTTAGCGAAGACGAGAGTCGGGAGAGAGTGTGCGTACTCACCCCGCCTAAAAAATCACCCATAATCGCGATAAGTTGCTGTGAAATCAGGCGTTTATCGTAAGTCGAACGATTGGCAGTTTATATGCACTGTAGTGTCCGAATGGCAGTTGCAGCATTGTCAAATCTGCTGAAAGCGATTGGCTGATGGGTGTCCCAAATAATCCTGAACGTAGGCGCATGGCGCGCCTGCCGTTGCAAGTTCTGCTGCGTATGCATCTCCCCGGCAGCGCGGAAGTGTGCTATGCCGAAACAAAAAACGTAAGTGCGGGCGGCATCTTCTTCACTACTGCCAATCGTGAGTTGACAGCAGGGCAGGAACTGGATTGCGTAATGGTCCTGCCGGAGCAAATTACCCACCTCAGTCTTCCAGTGTTGATCGGCTGCCGCGGCAAAATCCTACGCATCCAGGAGTACCACCCGGATCCATTTATCGGCGTCGCGATGGAAATCTCCAGTTACGATTTTTCCTTCGAAAACGAAACCGATGCAGCCCAGATCAAAGCCGTTAAGGGCATTTTCGGGAGCGCCAAGGCAGCTGAAGCAACCTGAAGTTCCTATCCCATCGGCGACGTGTCATCTCTGCAAGCCATCCTTTAGCACAGACTCTATTTTGACGGGGTAGGTGTCCCATCTATCACGGAAAGTTCGCGAACGGAAACCAAACCCGCGCCAAGGGGTCAGAAACCGCAAAAATCAGAGAAGATTTGATGGAACGAAGTTGGTGGACCTGGTCGGGATCGAACCGACGACCTCTTCCATGCCATGGAAGCGCGCTCCCAACTGCGCCACAGGCCCACTGAAGAATAGCTGAGCTTATATTTTCGCTGACCCGGATAGAATCCGTCAAACGGTGGGCTCGGATGTGCGTCTAAAGTCCTAGTGGCGACCCAGAAAGCGCGTAATAATCCAATAAATCATTGAAACAAAATACACTTCTCTGCCGTATATAGAGCAGGGGATAGTAAACTTAAGAGACGCCCCCCAACAGCAGAAAGAACGCATGTCAACCACAGTTGGCGAACCTGAAACCCTGATCCAGCAGCAGCCCGTGGGCGGTCCTGCGCCGCAAGATGTTGCTGCACACGCCGTCCAGCACCGGGCGAGCGCCGGCAGGGGTGTCTCCATCAAAGAGCCGATGCAGATTGCCCTGGAGACGCTCAGAACGCATAAGCTGCGTTCGTTCCTCACGCTGCTAGGAGTGATTCTTTCGGTTTCGACCCTGATTGTCGTGGTCTCAATGGTGGAAGGTACGAACCGGTATGTGGCGGAGAAAGTCGCCAATTTCGGCTCGAATGTATTTCTCGTCAGTAAGTTTCCGCTGATCACCAGCCAGGAAATGTTCGTAAAGCTGAATCGCACGAACAAAAACATTACATGGGAAGACTACGAATACGTCCGCGACAACATGGGTCTGGCGAAAGCTGTTGGCGCGGAGATTCGCCGCAATGGCCGCGTGAAGTACAAGACGGAAACCATTGAGGACATCAATGTTCGCGGGGTTACGGCCAATATGGGCGAGATCGATGTGGAGGAGCCAATTCTGGGCCGCTACATCGCCGAGGCGGACAATACGCATCGCGCAAACGTCGCCATGATTGGGGCTGACGTGGTGAAGCGCTTCTTCCAGGGCGTGGATCCCATGGGGAAAACGATTTACATCGATGGCGAAGCGTATGAAGTAGTGGGCGTTGCCAAAGAACAGGGCTCCACTTTCGGGCAATCGCAGGACAGCTTCGTCTACATTCCAATTCAAACCTGGTTCAAAGTTTACGGAACGAACACCAGCCTGAACATCAACGTGAAGGCGCTCTCCGGCGACCTGATGCAGCCTGCAGAAGACGAGGCGCGCATGCTGGTGCGGGCCCGCCGTCACCTGGGCCCCAAGGCAGAGGACACTTTTGGTCTTATTGAGCCCTCAGCTCTGATGGAACTCTGGGGCAATCTCACGGGTACGCTCGCCAGCGGCTCGATTATGGTGGTCTTTATTTTTGTCGTGATCGGCGGAATCGTGATCATGAATATCATGCTGGCCAGCGTTACGGAGCGGACACGCGAAATCGGTGTGCGCAAGGCCGTAGGCGCCACGCGGCGTGACCTGCTACTTCAATTCCTGATCGAATCCGCCGTCATGGCCGCAATCGGAGGAGTGCTGGGCATCCTGACCGCCGCCGCAATTACCTTCGCGATTACTCATCTCACCGCCTTTCCCATGGAGTTACCGATCCGATGGGTTATCGGCGGATTCGTGATTGCCACACTGATCGGCGTTTTCTTCGGTGTTTACCCGGCTTATAAGGCTTCAAAACTGGACCCAATTGAAGCACTGAGGTTTGAGATTTAACCATGCGCCACTCTCACCTGCTTTACGAAGACGTCAAGATGGCGATGGAGACCATTCGCTCACACAAGGTGCGCTCCTTCCTGACGGTGCTGGGCGTAGTGGTGGGCACTGCCGTGGCAATCATTGTCGCGTCAGTGCTTCTGGGTGTGCAGAAGACCATTCAGGATTCGCTGAACGAGTTTGGTGTAGACAATCTCTTCGTCTTCAAGTTCGATCCGGGCCTCCACTTTGGCCGGTTGAGCCCGGAAGAGCGCGCGCGCAAGCCGATCAGCTTTGATGATGCCATGGCAATCAAAGAAGAGCTCCCTGCGGTCAAGAACGTGGTGGCGGAGGCGCTACCGAGAATCGGGGAAGGGCCACAGCCTGTGCGTACGGCACGCAACAAGACGCACGAACTCACCAGCATCATTTTCCGCGGAGTTACGCCCAGCTATGCGGAAGTCGTGAACGGGCACATGAAATCCGGCCGGTTCTTCACCGAACTGGAAGATCTGCATCGCGATGACGTCGTCGTACTCGGCTTCGATGCGGAGAAGGCACTCTTCCCGGACGAAAGCGCTGTCGATAAGCCGCTGCTGATTGATGGCAACATCTATACCGTAATCGGCGTCTTCGACAAGAAAAAGAACACTTTCAATCAGGCGGGTGACGTGGAGGTTTTGATTCCTTATCGCACCTACCACAAGCATTACCCGCAGGACGATGAGAACGTTGTGATTGCGATGGCGCAGCCCGGGATGAAGAGCATTGCTGAAGATGAGGTTCGCGGACTGCTGCGTTTGCGGCGGCGTGTTCCGGCAGACAAACCGGATAACTTCGGCATCAGCAGTGCAGAAGAACTGGGTAATCAGTTCGGTGACATCATGGCCAAGATACTGCAGTATGTCATTGGCGTGGTATCGGTGGGATTACTGGTGGGCGGCGTGGGCGTGATGAACATCATGCTCATGTCAGTCACGGAGCGCACGCGAGAGATTGGCGTCCGCAAGGCCATTGGCGCGCGCAGCAAAGACATCAGTCTGCAGTTCATGACAGAAGCCATGACGCTCACGGGAATCGGCGGGATCGTCGGGGTGATCCTCGCCTTGCTTATCAGCTTCATCATGCAACTTGTGCACTTCCCGTCATCGGTGCCGCTGTGGGCTGTTGTGATTGCGGTCGCAGTGTCCAGCAGTGTTGGACTGTTCTTCGGGATCTATCCCGCTGTGAAGGCTTCCAAGCTTGATCCGGTAATTGCTCTTCGCTACGAATAGCAGCTTTGGCCCGAATTAACGCGAAAAGACGCGAATCTTTATCTGACATATCTGCCGCGGCTGCTTGCTCGAGCCCCGGGTTTTTCGCAGCAGCTTCAAACCTTATGCCGCAATTTTTGAAGACCATTCGCGGTTATTCGCGTTCATTCGCGGCTACGTCTTCCGCAGGCCGCACGTACCCATAGGGACAGTGCCGACATCCGGAGCGGCAGCAATAGCCGCGCCGCAGCAGGAACTTTGCGGTAAAAACCCAGTTCCCGTTTTCGATATAGTAATCCTCACCCAGCACAAGATCGTCAGCCATGCTCAGGACCTTGCAATCACAGCTAGCGGCTGCGGTTCCGGGTTTTCGATCAGCACACCGTCGCGGAAGCTGACTTGTTTGCCGGAGATTGCCGGCACGCGTTCGCCGGGAACCACGATGCCGGCCAGGTTCAGCGGGTCAGCGGCAGAGATGGTGATGGTTTCGCCATTGGGCTGGATGCTCTTCATGGCGCGAAGCGACTCGACTGCGATCGGTAAGGCAAACTGCTCGCCGATGAAGCCACTGACGAAGCGACCTCCGCGGATCTCTCCGCGGTCTTCCATCCGGCGGAAGGTGATCAGCATGTCACGCCAGCGGGGCAGGATGCTTTCCCGAACCAGTACTTCACGGAAGACCACGCCATAGCGCTCGAGCAGCATGCGGCAGACGGATTCGAGGGCTTTGCCGGGATCATCCGTCGCGAACGGAGAAAGTAGCGACCA